>NZ_CAWORF010000035.1:0-144940 GCF_963883545.1 Escherichia sp. E4702
GACCAGCTAGGGATCGTCGCCTAGGTGAGCCGTTACCCCACCTACTAGCTAATCCCATCTGGGCACATCCGATGGCAAGAGGCCCGAAGGTCCCCTCTTTGGTCTTGCGACGTTATGCGGTATTAGCTACCGTTTCCAGTAGTTATCCCCCTCCATCAGGCAGTTTCCCAGACATTACTCACCCGTCCGCCACTCGTCAGCAAAGAAGCAAGCTTCTTCCTGTTACCGTTCGACTTGCATGTGTTAGGCCTGCCGCCAGCGTTCAATCTGAGCCATGATCAAACTCTTCAATTTAAAAGTTTGATGCTCAAAGAATTAAACTTCGTAATGAATTACGTGTTCACTCTTGAGACTTGGTATTCATTTTTCGTCTTGCGACGTTAAGAATCCGTATCTTCGAGTGCCCACACAGATTGTCTGATAAATTGTTAAAGAGCAGTGCCGCTTCGCTTTTTCTCAGCGGCGCGGGGTGTGCATAATACGCTTTCCCGCTACAGAGTCAAGCATTTTTTTTGCTTTTCTCTGCCGGAATTCTCAGGAGAATCCCGCTGACCCGGCGGCGTGTTTGCCGTTGTTCCGTGTCAGTGGTGGCGCATTATAGGGAGTTATTCTGAGCTGACAAGAGGAAATTTAAAATAATTTTCCGAATGCGCGTTTTTTCAGCAAAACACCTGTAAGCGTGCCATAAAACAAGCAATTTGCCGTTTTTGCAACCGCAATCACACTTCCAGGTGGCATACTAAAGAGGAATAAAAAGAAAAAGGAAGATAAGTAATGCCTTTAAGCGCACAACAGTTAGCTGCACAGAAAAACCTTTCATATGTTCTGGCTGAGAAGCTGGCACAACGAATCTTAAAAGGTGAATACGCACCTGGCACCATTTTGCCGGGTGAAATTGAACTGGGTGAGCAATTTGGTGTGAGTCGTACTGCGGTACGCGAAGCGGTCAAGACGTTAACGGCAAAGGGGATGGTTT
Source organism: Escherichia sp. E4702 (assembly GCF_963883545.1). Taxonomy (NCBI): domain Bacteria; kingdom Pseudomonadati; phylum Pseudomonadota; class Gammaproteobacteria; order Enterobacterales; family Enterobacteriaceae; genus Escherichia; species Escherichia sp. E4702. The sequence continues at coordinate 977 of NZ_CAWORF010000035.1, forward strand.
TACCGCGTCCACGAATTGGTACTCGGGTCATGCCACAATCCAACTGGAACTTTCTTGATCAGGAATTACTCACCTGGTGGATGACAGAAGAGAACTTTCATCAGGTCATTGATCACTTTTTGGTTATGCGTATCTGTCTGGAGCCGCAAGCCTGTTTACTGGCGGCAACGGTAGGAACAGCAGAACAGAAGGCGCATCTCAACACGCTAATGGCCGAAATGGTCGCATTAAAAGATAACTTTCGCCGAGAACGTTGGGTTGAGGTCGATATGGCCTGGCATGAGCACATCTATGAAATGAGCGCCAATCCGTTTTTGACCTCTTTCGCTTCGCTATTCCATTCGGTTTATCACACTTACTTCACGTCAATAACCAGTGACACCGTGATAAAGCTGGATCTGCACCAGGCGATCGTCGATGCGATTATCCAAAGCGATGGCAACGCGGCATTTAAAGCTTGTCAGGCGCTACTACACACTCCGGATAAGTGATAATAACCAGACAAAGGGACATTGAATGAGCGAGAAAAAGAAGCGCAGTATGGCGGGTTTGCCATGGATTGCGGCGATGGCTTTCTTCATGCAGGCACTTGATGCCACCATCCTGAATACAGCCCTACCCGATATCGCTCATAGTCTTAATCGCTCCCCCCTCGCTATGCAATCGGCCATCATCAGTTACACGCTGACGGTGGCGATGCTTATTCCGGTCAGCGGATGGCTGGCCGATCGCTTCGGCACACGCCGCGTTTTTACCATTGCCGTTAGCTTGTTCACGTTGGGTTCTCTGGCCTGCGCACTCTCAAACTCGCTGCCACAACTGGTTGTCTTCCGTGTTATTCAGGGGATAGGCGGCGCAATGATGATGCCGGTTGCTCGCCTGGCGTTACTGCGCGCATACCCACGCAATGAACTCCTCCCGGTACTGAATTTTGTCGCCATGCCGGGTCTGGTAGGGCCGATTTTAGGGCCCGTTCTTGGGGGCATGTTAGTCACGTGGGCGACATGGCACTGGATCTTTTTAATCAATATTCCCATTGGTATTGCGGGCCTTCTTTACGCTCGCAAACATATGCCCAACTTCACCACAGCACGTCGAAAATTTGATATCACTGGTTTTTTACTGTTTGGTCTTAGCCTTGTGCTCTTCTCAAGTGGAATAGAACTGTTTGGTGAGAAAATTGTTGAAACCTGGATTGCCTTGACGGTCATTGTGGCCAGCATAGTGTTACTGCTTCTCTATATTCTCCATGCGCGACGAACGCCAAACCCATTAATTTCATTAAATTTATTTAAAACCCACACTTTCTCGATCGGTATCGTAGGCAATATTGCAACCCGTCTGGGGACCGGCTGTGTACCGTTCCTTATGCCATTGATGTTACAGGTAGGATTTGGTTATCAGGCGTTTATTGCCGGCTGCATGATGGCACCGATAGCGTTAGGCTCCATTATTGCGAAATCGATGGTTACGCAGGTTTTACGGCGTCTGGGCTATCGCCATACGTTAGTGGGAATTACGGTGATTATTGGTTTGATGATCGCCCAGTTCTCATTGCAATCTCCGGCAATGGCGATCTGGATGCTAATTTTGCCGTTGTTTATTTTAGGGATGGCGATGTCGACGCAATTTACCGCGATGAATACCATAACACTTGCCGATCTGACCGATGACAACGCCAGCAGTGGTAACAGCGTCCTGGCGGTCACGCAACAGTTGTCGATCAGTTTAGGCGTAGCCGTTAGCGCAGCCGTTCTTCGCGTTTACGAAGGGATGGAAGGTACGACGATTGTTGAACAATTCCACTATACGTTTATTACGATGGGGATTATTACGGTTGCTTCAGCAGCGATGTTCATGCTCCTGAAGGCAACTGATGGTAATAATTTGATTAAACGCCAGCAAAAATCTAAGCCGAGCCGCGCGCCATCAGAATCGGAGTAAGTTGTAATCGTTGTTGCTGTAAGGTTGGCTGCGCCATTCGATGGATGAGTACATCAATCGCCAGCTCTCCCAATTCATCTTTCGGTTGATGGATAGTGGTGAGCGGTGGCGTCATATAACGTGCCAGTTCAATATCGTCATAACCAATCACAGCGATATCCTGCGGGACATGCAATCCAGCCTGGTACAACGCCTGGTAAACACCCACTGCCATTGCGTCATTTCCGGTAAAGACCGCCTGAGGACGCAGCGAATGTGATAACAGCTGTCGCATAGCGTCAAACCCGCCGTTAAATTCAAAATCGCCAGTCACTTCATAACCATCAGGAATGTCGAGGCCAGCACGTTTCATCGCTGCCCGATAACCTTCCAGTCGCAAGCGTGCAGGCGTTTTATCCAGAGGTCCGGTAATACAGGCGATACGAGTATGACCTTTGTCAATCAGATATTGCGTCGCTAAATCTCCGCCCAGCAACGAGTTATCCTGAATGAGATCGCTGTCGCCATCGAACGGTGCCCAGTCCATCATCACGGTTGGCACTGTCGGATAACGTTGCATGATTTCACGCGAAGGCTGATGCGTTTCGGTGCACAGTAACAGCAGGCCATCAACACGCTTTTGCATCAACGTTTCCAGATTACGATTCATTCGCTGCTCATCGCCTTCGGTATTACAAAGGACAAGACTATAGCCGCGCTCGAAGCAGCTGCGTTCAACGCCACGCACCAGTTCTGAATAGAAAGGATTAGTACTGGCGGTGATCAACATGCCAATGGTATGTGTTTGATTAAGCTTGAGACTACGCGCCAGAGCTGATGGCGCGTAATTGAGTTCTTTAATCGCCGCTTCAACTTTGGCGGTAATCGCTTCACTGACGAAGCGATCTTTATTGATGACGTGAGAAACTGTTGAGGTAGAAACGCCCGCCAGGCGGGCAACATCTTTCATTGTAGCCAAGCGTCACCTCTGCCTGTCTAAAAATGCGTCGATCTCTTCACGCCACGGTACGGAAGGTTGTGCGCCTTTACGTGTTACGGCAATCGCAGCTGCGGCATGGGCAAAACGAATCGCCTCTGGCAATGGTTTTTCTTCCAGCAACGCCGTGATTAACGCGCCGTTAAAGGTATCTCCGGCAGCAATGGTATCGACAGCCTGCACCCGGAATCCAGGAACGCGCTGACCTTCACCATTCACGCTAGCCCATACACCACGACTTCCTAAAGTAATCAGTACAGTTCGGATACCTTTTTCATGCAGTACCTGCGCCGCCTTCGCTGCATCTTCATCACTTTCAACACGAATACCGGTGAGCTTTTCTGCTTCCGTTTCGTTTGGCGTAATAATGTCCACCAGCGCCAACAGTTCGTCAGGAAGTTCGCGAGCCGGAGCCGGGTTAAGCGCAACGATAGTCTTATTTTGATGGGCGATTTTCGCCGCTGCCATCACACTTTCGAGTGGTGATTCCAGCTGCATTAATAATGCTGAGGCATTCGCAATACGCTCGCGTTGTGCTTCTACCAGCACAGGGGAAAGGGCAGCGTTAGCGCCGGAGTGAATACCGATGACGTTCTCGCCTTCACTATTAACAAAAATCAGCGCCACACCTGTTGATTCGCCTTTGATCACGCTGACCGGAGAAATATCAATGTTATCAGTAGCGAGCTGCTGACGTACGCTCTCGCCAATACTGTCATCGCCCGTGCAGGCTATAAACGCGATATTCGCACCGCTACGCCCTGCTGCCACCGCCTGATTCGCACCTTTGCCGCCAAATGCGACTTGATAGTGGTTACCGGTTACGGTTTCGCCTGGAGTAGGAAAAGATAGAAGATTAAGGATATGGTCAGCATTAATGCTGCCAAGAACAACGAGGCTGCCTGCGTTTTGCATATTCGGGATGTCCATAAAATGCGCCACCGGGTTAGGGTGGCGCGTGCCCTGCTTTTCTTTATATTACACGTTCATCTGTCGATGACGTATTGATGCCACTATCAGGTTATAAAACCTGACCAAGACTACTGCTTAACAACCAGTTTCAGATCAACCGGATATTTCGCCTGAACTTTTTCGCCTTTCAGAACTTTATCCGCGGTTTCGACACCTTTCGCGCCAATCTGATCGGGTAACTGAGCGATAGTCGCTGCCAGTTTGCCATCATTTACTGCTTTTTCGCCATCAGGTGTACCGTCAAATCCGACGACCATCACATCCGATTTACCAGCAGTTTGCAGCGCACGCAGTGCGCCCAGCGCCATTTCATCGTTCTGCGCAAACACTGCCTGCACATCCGGATGAGCGGTCAACAGGTTCTGCATTACGTTCAAACCTTTGGTACGGTCGAAGTCTGCCGGCTGGCTGGCAAGGACATTAAATTTGTGAGCAGCAACAGCCTGCTGGAAGCCTTCGCCACGTTCACGGGCTGCGGATGTACCGGCAATGCCTTGCAGCTCGATAACTTTGGCACCTTCGCCCGCTTTCTTCGCGATGTAATCACCGGCGATTTTGCCGCCCAGTACGTTATCAGAAGCAATGTGGCTCACCACTTCGCCTTTCGTGGCCTGACGGTCAAGGGTGATAACCGGGATGTTCGCCTGGTTTGCCATCTTCACGGCGTTACCCACCGCGTCGGAGTCAGTCGGGTTAATCAGCAGAATTTTGGTACCGCGAACGGTTAAGTCCTGCACGTTCGCCAGCTCTTTCGCCGGGTTGTTCTGGGAGTCCAGCACCACCAGGTTATAGCCGAGTTTATCCGCCTCTTTCTGCGCGCCATCTTTCAGCGATACAAAGAACGGGTTATTGAGTGTGGAAACCACCAGCGCAATGGTGTCTTTTGCCATTGCATTCGCACTAACGGTGGCGCTTAGCGCAACAGCAGAAACCAGGGTAGCCAGTTTTTTCATGTTCATATTCAAGATGTCCTGTAGTCGTTATTACTGCTTTTTGTTGTCTACCAGCACCGCCAGCAAAATCACCACAGCTTTGACGATCATCTGGTAATAGGAGGAAACACCTAACAAATTCAATCCATTATTAAGGAAGCCAAGAATTAATGCGCCGATCAACGTCCCAACAATGCGACCTTTTCCGCCCGCCAGGCTCGTACCGCCCAGAACCACTGCCGCAATAGCATCCAGCTCATAGCCAGTCCCCGCCGTGGGTTGTGCAGAGGAGAGACGCGCCACTTCAATGATCCCGGCCAGCGATGCCAGCAGACCACAAAGAGAATAGACGATGATTTTGATTTTATTGACGTTGATACCAGAAAGACGCGTTGCCGCTTCGTTGCCACCCAGCGCGTAGATGTAACGCCCCAGACGCGTGTGATGCAGCATGTACCATGCCGCGAGGAAGACAATCCCCATGATCCAGACTGGCGTCGGTACGCCCAGCGGACGACCAATACCAAACCAGCCAAACAGATCGGCGTTCTCAGTAAAGCCGGTATTCACTGGGCTACCATTGGTATAAACCATGGTCACGCCGCGCAGTAAAAGCATCATAACCAGCGTAGCGATAAACGCCTGGACGCGGCCTTTCGCCACAATCACCCCGGTTACCGCACCAATTGCGGCACCTAATGCCAGTGCGGCAGCGACAGCCACCAGCGCATTGACTTCAATGCCGACGATAGACGCAGCAACTGCGCCAGTCAGCGCCAACAGAGAACCGACGGACAGGTCGATGCCCGACGTCAGGATCACCAGCGTCATGCCGACCGCCATAATGGCGTTCACCGAGGTTTGCTGGAGAATATTGAATAAGTTATTGATGGTGAAAAAGTTCGGGCTTAACGTCGAGACAATCGCGATCAGCACCAGCAGAGCGATAAGCGATTTCTGCTCCATCAGCCACGCTTTCGTGAAATAACGGCGACCAGAAACAGTCTGGGTTGTCATTTTTTTACTCCTGATTCACGCGATTAAGCTTGCCCACAGCGGCAGCCATTAACACTTCCTGGGTGGCCTGCTCACGAGTAAATTCCCCGCTGAGATGCCCTTCATGCATGACGATGATGCGATCGCTCATGCCTAATACTTCTGGCATCTCCGATGACACCAGAATGATGCTCAAGCCATCGGCTTTGAACTGGTTAATCAGTTGATAGATCTCTTTTTTCGCGCCGACATCTACGCCACGGGTAGGTTCATCAAGGATCAACACTTTGGGGCGTGTCATCAGACCGCGGGCAATCGCCACTTTTTGCTGATTGCCACCGGAAAGCAGACCAATTGCCTGTTCCATCGACGGTGTTTTCACATTAAACAGACGAATGAAATCACTCACAGCCTGCTGTTCATCGGCATGCTTCAAACTGCCGCCAGCGCGGCTGAAGTAGCGCAGCGCTGTCAGCGACATGTTCTCTTTTACTGACATGCCCAACACTAAACCGTCACGTTTACGGTCTTCGGAGATATACACAATGCCGTTTGCCAGGCCATCCTGCGGTGAACGAGTAATAACTTCATGCCCATCCAGCGTGACATAACCGCTGGTGCGCGGTAGTGCGCCGTAGAGCACTTTCATCAGTTCGGTACGACCTGCGCCCATCAAACCAGAGACGCCAAGAATTTCGCCTTTGCGTAAAGTAAAAGAGACATCGTTAACGCCAGGTCCGCAGAGATTATCGACTTTCAGGCGGATATCTCCCGGCGCTTTGTCCAGGTGCGGATATTGATCTTCCAGCTTGCGACCCACCATCATCTCAATCAGCGAATCTTCGGTCAGTGATGCCACTTCGCGCTCAGCAATAAATTGTCCGTCACGAAAAACGGTAACGTCATCGCAAATCTCGAAGATTTCTTTCATGCGGTGGGAGATATAGACAATACCGCGGCCTTGCGATTTCAGCTCGCGGATGACGCGGAACAGGGATTCGGTTTCGGTATCGGTCAGCGCATCGGTCGGTTCATCCATAATGATGACTTTCGACTCAAAGCTCAGCACTTTGGCGATTTCAACCATTTGCTGGTCACCGATGGAAAGATCGCCCACCAGCTTGTCGCTTTTAAAGCGCAGGTTAAGTTTAGCCAGCAATTTATCCGCTTCGGCATACATGGTTTTCCAGTCAATTTTGCCAAAGCGATTAACAAACTCACGACCGAGGAAAATGTTTTCGGCAATGGTCAACTGCGGGATCAGGTTCAGCTCCTGGTGGATAATCCCAATCCCGGCTTCCTGGGAAGATTTCGGCCCGGTAAATGTCGTTTCTTTCCCCAGCCATAAAAGCGTACCGGCATCGCGAGTATAGATACCGGTAAGCACTTTCATCATGGTGGATTTACCCGCGCCGTTTTCGCCTACCAGCGCCATCACACGGCCCGGATAGACATTTAACGCGGCGCCCGAGAGGGCTTTTACGCCCGGAAAGGCTTTATCAATGCCTTTAAGCTGTAGTAATGCTTCCATGACGACCTCAGAACGTCACGCCAGCACAGAGAATGATATTCGCATACGGAGAACATTCTCCGCTGCGAATTACCGCCTGACTTTCTGCGGTTAGTTGTTTGAATTGTTCATGCGTGGTGTAACGAATTTCAATGGTGTTTCCCTGGTGTTGTTGCAGCTGCTCAAGGTGAGTGAGCAACGTTTCGTGGAGTTGCGGATTATGTTGTTTGATCTCTTCCGCGATAATGGCTGCCTCAACCTGCATTTCACTCGTAACAACTCCCAGCACCTGCATAAAAGAAGGTACGCCCTGGGTTAATGCCACATCGATACGCGTTGTCCTTTTTGGGATGGGTAAACCAGCATCACACACCACCAGCGTATCGGTATGCCCCAGACGGGAGATCACCGACGAAATATCAGAATTAAGAACGGCGCCTTTTTTCATTTTTTTCTCCATCAGCGAAACGTTTCGCTGACCAGCAGTTTAATCCTGACTGAACAGAGAAAACCATCGCAACGTTACTGAAATGTGATCAACATCGAAACGTTTTACATCGTGATTAAGCATCAAAAACAAAAACGCCCCCTTTATGAAGAAAGGAGGCGTCTGGCGTTAGATTTCGACCTGAGTACCCAGTTCAATAACCCTGTTTGGTGGGATTTCAAACTGATCTGGTGCACGCAGTGCATTACGCTGCAACAACAAGTACAGTTTGCCACGCAAACGTAAGTACCACGGGCGTTTGCCGAGGATCAACGACTCATGCGACATAAAGAAGGAGGTTTCCATCATCCGGCAACTTAACCCTTCCAGACCGCAGCGGTGGAAAACTTCTTCCACGTTTGGCGTTTCCCGCCAGCCGTAACTTGCCACCACGCGCCAGAAAGTGGGCGACAGTTGTTCAATCTGTACCCGACGGACGTTATGGACATATGGCGCGTCTTCGGTACGCAGAGTTAACAGAATCACCCGCTCATGCAATACCTTGTTATGTTTCAGGTTATGCATCAGCGCAAAGGGAATGACGTTGATTGCACGCGACATATACACCGCGGTTCCGGGAACGCGAACGGGCGGAGATTTCTCCAGCGAAGCAATCATCGCTTCCAGAGAATTACCATGTTCATGCATCCGTCGCAGCAGGCGGAAACGCTCGCTCTTCCAGGTGGTCATCACGATAAACATCACCGTACCGAGGCTCAATGGCAACCAGCCGCCGGAGAGCAGTTTATCGAGGTTAGCGGTGAACAATGGAATATCGACACAAAGGAAGGCTATCAGGATCAGCGCAACAAAATACTTATTCCAGTGCCAGTTCTGACGCGCCACGGTAGTCGAGAGAATAGACGTCAACACCATGGTTCCGGTTACCGCAATCCCATACGCCGCCGCCAGGTTACTGGAGTGCTCAAAGCTGACAATCACAATCACGACCGCGACATAGAGCATCCAGTTCACAAACGGAATATAGATTTGCCCTGACTCCATTTCGGAGGTGTGAATAATGCGCATCGGCGAAAGATATCCCAGACGTACCGCCTGACGCGTCAATGAGAAAACGCCAGAGATAACTGCCTGCGAGGCAATCACCGTTGCCAGTGCAGCGATGATCAGCAGCGGGATCAGCGCCCAATCCGGTGCTAACAGGAAGAACGGGTTCTTAATCGCTTCCGGGTTCTTTAACAACAGCGCTCCCTGGCCGAAGTAATTAAGGGTTAAGGAAGGCAAGACGACAGTGAACCACGCCAGGCGAATCGGGAACTTACCAAAATGCCCCATATCGGCATACAGCGCCTCGACTCCGGTAATCGACAGCACCACCGCCCCTAATGCAATAAAAGAAACCGTTTTGTATTCAAGGAAGAAATGCACCGCCCACACCGGATTTAGCGCATGCAGCACTTCCGGGTTAGCAATAATGCTACGTAACCCCAGCCCTGCCAGAATCAAAAACCAGGTCAGCATGATCGGCGCAAACAGCTTACCGACCATAGCAGTGCCATGTTTTTGAATCATAAACAGTAAAGTAAGAACGATGATTGAGAGGGGAACTATCCAGGTATCCAGTTGCGGGGCGACGATTTCCAGACCTTCAATGGCAGACATCACCGAAATAGCGGGAGTAATGACGACTTCACCATAGAAAAAGCTGCCACCGATTAGCCCCATAATCACTAACATTGAGGTCGTTCGAGCCGACGTATTACGCCCGGCAAGCGACATCAACGTCAGAATACCCCCTTCTCCGGCGTTATCCGCGCGCATCACGAAGGTAAGATATTTGATGGAAACCACAAAGATTAGCAGCCAGAAGATCAGCGATAAAAAGCCAAACACGGCATCGCGTTCAACGCCAAAACCAAACTGGCCGGACAAACATTCACGAAGTGTATATAACGGGCTGGTACCAATATCGCCGTAGACAACTCCAATCGCCGCGAGGGTTATCGCGGGCAACGATTGCTTATTATCAGTGCTCATAGACTAGTCTTTCGTTGAAATATGAAATGTGTGCGTAGTCCCTTGGCCCACAAAAAAGCGCTCAGTATGCACGATTAACGGCAAAATCGTACTCCTAAATGCGGCCACATTAACCTGGCTCAAAGAAAAATATCCCTTCTTTGAGACTATTTTTGCCACCAGCAAGAAACGTCTATACTCGCAATTTACGCAGAACTTTTGACGAAAGGACGCCACTTCATTATGGCTCACCCTCATTTATTAGCGGAAAGAATTTCCCGCCTGAGCAGCGCGCTGGAAAAGGGGCTTTATGAACGTAGCCACGCCATCCGCCTGTGTTTGTTAGCGGCATTAAGTGGTGAAAGCGTGTTCCTGCTTGGCCCCCCAGGTATTGCTAAAAGTCTGATCGCCCGTCGCTTAAAATTCGCCTTCCAGAATGCGCGCGATTTTGAATATCTGATGACCCGCTTCTCCACCCCGGAAGAAGTTTTTGGCCCCCTTTCCATTCAGGCGTTAAAAGATGAGGGACGCTATGAACGCTTAACCAGCGGTTACCTGCCGGAAGCAGAAATCGTCTTTCTGGATGAAATCTGGAAAGCTGGCCCGGCAATTCTTAATACCCTGCTAACCGCTATTAACGAACGTCAATTCCGTAACGGTGCTCATGTCGAAAAAATCCCGATGCGCTTGCTCGTGGCGGCCTCCAACGAGCTGCCGGAAGCAGACAGCAGTCTGGAAGCGTTATATGACCGCATGCTGATTCGTCTGTGGTTAGATAAAGTGCAGGATAAAGCGAATTTCCGCTCCATGCTAACCAGCCAACAAGATGAAAATAACAATCCGGTTCCTGCCGCCTTGCAGGTCACTGATGAAGAATATGAACGCTGGCAGAAAGAGATTAGTGAAATTACGCTGCCCGATCATGTATTTGAGCTGATTTTTATGCTGCGCCAGCAACTGGATAAATTACCGGATGCGCCTTACGTCTCCGATCGCCGCTGGAAAAAAGCGATCCGCTTATTGCAGGCCAGCGCTTTTTTTAGTGGTCGCAGTGCTGTTGCCCCGGTTGATCTTATCTTGCTGAAAGATTGCCTATGGTATGACGCGCAAAGCCTGAATTTGATTCAACAACAAATTGATTTATTGATGACCGGTCACGCCTGGCAACAGCAAGGGATGTTGACCCGCCTGGGCGCGATTGTGCAACGTCGTCTGCAACTCCAGCAGCAACAAAGCGATAAAACAGCCTTAACGGTAATTCGTCTGGGCGGCATTTTCAGCCGTCGTCAGCAGTATCAGCTTCCTGTCAACGTTACTGATTCCAATCTGACTCTGCTGCTGCAAAAACCGTTAAAACTGCATGATATGGAAGTAGTTCATATCTCCTTTGAGCGTAGCGCGCTGGAACAGTGGCTGAGCAAAGGTGGTGAAATTCGTGGCAAACTGAACGGTATCGGCTTTGCCCAGAAACTGAATCTGGAAGTTGATAGCGCCCAACATCTGGTTGTACGCGATGTAAGTTTACAAGGCAGTATGCTGGCGCTCCCCGGTTCATCGGCTGAAGGTCTACCAGGTGAAATAAAACAACAGCTGGAAGAGCTTGAAAGCGACTGGCGTAAGCAACACGTTTTATTCAGCGAACAGCAAAAATGTCTGTTTATCCCTGGCGACTGGTTAGGTCGCATTGAAGCCAGCCTACAGGATGTCGGCGCCCAGATTCGCCAGGCGCAACAATGCTAACACTGGATACGCTCAATGTGATGCTGGCCGTCAGCGAAGAGGGATTGATCGAAGAGATGATCATCGCGCTGCTGGCCTCACCGCAGCTGGCGGTATTCTTTGAAAAATTCCCGCGCCTCAAGGCGGCAATCACCGATGATATTCCCCGCTGGCGTGAGGTGCTGCATAGCCGCCTGAAAGATGCGCGTGTCCCGCCGGAACTCACTGAAGAGGTCATGTGCTATCAGCAAAGCCAGCTTCTCTCCACGCCGCAGTTTATTGTGCAGCTACCCCAGATTCTGGACTTACTGCATCGTCTGAATTCCCCGTGGGCCGAACAAGCCCGACAGCTGGTTGATGCTAACAGCACTATCACTCCGTCATTGCATACACTTTTTCTCCAGCGTTGGCGCTTAAGCCTGATTGTGCAAGCGACGACCCTGAATCAGCAGTTATTAGAAGAAGAACGCGAACAACTGTTGAGCGAAGTTCAGGAACGCATGACATTAAGCGGGCAGCTCGAACCAGTTCTGGCTGATAACAACACCGCAGCCGGTCGTCTGTGGGATATGAGCGCCGGTCAGCTTAAACGCGGCGACTATCAGTTGATTGTGAAATACGGGGAATTTCTTAACGAACAGCCGGAACTGAAACGTCTGGCGGAACAGCTGGGACGTTCGCGGGAGGCCAAATCAATACCCCGCAACGATGCGCAGATGGAAACCTTCCGCACCATGGTGCGCGAACCAGCAACCGTTCCTGAGCAGGTTGATGGCCTGCAACAAAGCGATGATATTTTACGCCTTCTGCCGCCGGAACTGGCGACACTGGGCATCACTGAACTGGAATATGAATTTTATCGTCGGCTGGTGGAAAAACAGTTGCTCACCTATCGTCTGCACGGTGAATCATGGCGTGAAAAAGTGATCGAACGCCCGGTGGTACATAAAGATTACGACGAACAACCGCGCGGGCCGTTTATTGTCTGCGTAGATACTTCCGGCTCAATGGGCGGTTTTAATGAGCAGTGTGCGAAAGCGTTCTGTCTGGCCTTGATGCGCATAGCCCTCGCTGAAAATCGACGCTGCTATATTATGTTATTTTCCACCGAGATCGTCCGTTACGAGCTTTCAGGCCCACAAGGTCTTGAACAAGCGATCCGCTTTTTAAGTCAGCAGTTTCGTGGCGGCACCGATCTGGCCAGTTGTTTTCGCGCCATTATGGAACGCTTACAAAGTCGGGAATGGTTTGACGCTGATGCGGTGGTGATTTCTGATTTTATCGCCCAGCGGTTGCCTGACGATGTGACGAGTAAAGTGAAAGAGTTGCAGCGGGTACATCAGCATCGCTTTCATGCCGTGGCGATGTCGGCACACGGCAAACCCGGCATCATGCGCATTTTCGATCATATCTGGCGCTTTGATACCGGGATGCGAAGCCGCCTGCTCAGACGCTGGCGGCGATAAACGATTACAGCAGAGAAGGGACGCTCTCGCGAACAGCTGCCGGCCATACACCACACTGAACCTGGCCGATATGCGGCAGTTGCAGCAGCAGCATAGTCAAACGAGACTGGCCGATACCGCCGCCGATGGTCTGCGGCATTTCACCACGCAGCAGCGCCTGATGCCACTCCAGCTGCAGACGATCTTCATCACCGGTCAGCGCCAGTTGATGCTTCAGCGTGTCGGCATCCACGCGGATCCCCATGGAAGAAAGCTCAAACGCATCTTCCAGTACCGGGTTCCATACCAGAATATCGCCGTTCAGACCCGCATGGCCCAGCTCTGACGGGGTGCTCCAGTCATCATAATCCGGTGCGCGCACGTCGTGGCGATGACCATCACTCAGCTTGCCACCAATCCCGACGAGGAATACCGCGCCAAGATCTTTCGCAATCGCCCGCTCACGCCCTTTGGCATCGAGATCCGGATAACGAGCCAGTAACTCCTGGCTGTGTACGAAGTGGATCTGATCCGGCAGGAACGCTGCCAGACCAAACTCTTCGCTAACAGCAGCTTCGGTTGCTTTAATTCCCGCCCAGATCGCCTCTACTGTGCTTTTCAGAGTGGAGAATTGACGCTCACCGTCGCCCATTACGCGTTCCCAGTCCCACTGGTCAACATAGACCGAGTGCAGCGGGGAAAGACGGTCTTCATCGGGGCGAAGGGCTTTCATGTGCGTGTACAGCCCTTCGCCCACGCTGAAGTCGTGTTGCCCTAATGTCTGACGTTTCCACTTCGCCAGTGAATGAACCACTTCGAACTGGGCATCAGGCAGAGCTTTCACTTTTACCTGTACCGCTTTTTCACAGCCCGACAAGTTATCCTGCGTGCCATCCCCCACACGGCTAAGAATCGGCGCCTGGACTTCAATCAGCCCTAAGCGTTCTTCCAGTTGACGAGAAAAGTGAGATTTCACGAAGCTAATTTGACGTTGTTTGGCAATGTAAGCGGTTTTCATTTTTTATACTCCTGCGTCCTGTTGCTTATGATTAAGCAACAAAAACCGACACACATGCAATAATCATTCAATAAAAAGCCTAACTCAATTTTGATTCGTTAAAAAAGAAGGCTAAAATAGAATAAATCATCAATGCACATAAGAAAATCCTATGGAAAATTATCTGATCGACAATCTGGACCGCGGCATCCTGGAAGCATTAATGGGCAATGCACGCACCGCTTACGCCGAACTGGCGAAACAATTTGGCGTAAGCCCGGGGACGATTCACGTTCGTGTAGAGAAAATGAAGCAAGCGGGGATCATTACCGGCGCCCGTATCGACGTCAGCCCAAAACAGCTCGGTTATGACGTAGGCTGTTTTATCGGCATTATCCTGAAGAGCGCAAAAGACTATCCTTCCGCGCTGGCAAAGCTGGAAAGTCTCGACGAAGTCACCGAAGCCTACTACACCACCGGCCACTACAGCATCTTTATAAAAGTGATGTGCCGTTCGATCGACGCCCTCCAGCATGTACTTATCAACAAGATCCAAACAATTGATGAAATTCAGTCCACCGAGACATTGATCGTCCTGCAGAACCCGATCATGCGTACCATTAAGCCCTGATCAGCTTTTTTAATCCCATACTTTTCCACAGGTAGATCCCAGCGCGTTCACAGCGTACAATACGCCACTCTTAATAAAGGTGGCGGTTTATGGCAGATATCACTCTTATCAGCGGCAGCACCCTGGGCGGTGCCGAATATGTAGCAGAACACCTGGCTGAAAAGCTGGAAGAGGCGGGTTTTACCACCGAAACGCTGCACGGTCCGCTGTTAGAAGATTTATCTGCCTCTGGGATCTGGCTGGTTATCAGCTCAACCCACGGTGCCGGAGACATTCCGGACAACCTTTCTCCTTTCTATGAAGCATTGCAGGAACAAAAGCCCGATCTTTCTGCAGTGCGCTTTGGCGCAATCGGTATTGGCAGTCGTGAATACGACACTTTTTGTGGGGCCATCGATAAACTCGAGGCAGAACTCAAAAATTCCGGTGCAAAACAGATTGGTGAAACACTGAAGATCAACATCCTTGATCACGACATTCCGGAAGATCCGGCAGAAGAATGGCTGGGATCGTGGATTAATTTACTCAAATAAGTATACAGATCGTGCGATCTACTGTGGATAACTCTGTCAGGAAGCTTGGATCAACCGGTAGTTATCCAAAGAACAACTGTTGTTCAGTTTTTGAGTTGTGTATAACCCCTCATTCTGATCCCAGCTTATACTGTCCAGGATCACCGATCATTCACAGTTAATGATCCTTTCCAGGTTGTTGATCTTAAAAGCCAGATCCTTGTTATCCACAGGGCAGTGCGATCCTAATAAGAGATCACAATAGAACAGATCTCTAAATAAATAGATCTTCTTTTTAATACCCAGGATCCCGGGTCTTTCTCAAGCCGACAAAGTTGAGTAGAATCCACGGCCCGGGCTTCAATCCATTTTCATACCGCGTTATGCGAGGCAATCACCATGTTTTATCCGGATCCTTTTGACGTCATCATCATTGGCGGGGGTCATGCAGGCACCGAGGCCGCGATGGCCGCGGCGCGTATGGGTCAACAGACTCTGCTTTTGACACACAATATCGACACTCTGGGGCAGATGAGCTGCAACCCGGCGATCGGCGGTATTGGGAAGGGACATCTGGTAAAAGAAGTGGATGCACTCGGCGGTCTGATGGCGAAAGCGATCGATCAGGCAGGTATCCAGTTTAGGATACTAAACGCCAGCAAAGGGCCGGCGGTTCGCGCTACCCGAGCTCAGGCGGATCGTGTGCTCTATCGTCAGGCGGTACGCACGGCGCTGGAGAACCAACCGAATCTGATGATCTTCCAGCAGGCAGTTGAGGATCTTATTGTCGAAAACGATCGCGTGGTTGGTGCGGTCACCCAAATGGGACTGAAATTCCGTGCCAAAGCCGTCGTGCTCACCGTTGGGACGTTCCTCGACGGTAAAATTCATATCGGTCTGGATAATTACAGCGGTGGCCGTGCTGGTGATCCGCCATCCATTCCGCTTTCTCGCCGTCTGCGTGAACTGCCGCTGCGCGTTGGTCGTCTGAAAACCGGGACGCCGCCGCGTATCGATGCGCGCACTATCGACTTCAGCGTGCTGGCGCAACAGCATGGCGATAACCCAATGCCGGTATTCTCGTTCATGGGCAATGCGGCCCAGCATCCCCAGCAGGTGCCGTGTTATATCACCCATACCAACGAGAAAACCCATGATGTGATCCGCAGTAACCTCGATCGTAGCCCAATGTACGCAGGGGTGATCGAAGGTGTCGGCCCACGCTACTGCCCGTCGATCGAAGACAAAGTCATGCGCTTTGCCGACAGAAATCAGCATCAGATCTTCCTTGAACCGGAAGGGCTGACGTCTAACGAAATTTATCCGAACGGTATCTCCACCAGCCTGCCATTCGATGTGCAGATGCAAATCGTCCGCTCCATGCAGGGGATGGAAAATGCAAAGATCGTGCGTCCTGGTTATGCCATCGAATATGACTTCTTCGATCCGCGTGACCTGAAACCAACGCTGGAGAGTAAGTTTATCCAGGGGCTGTTCTTTGCTGGTCAGATTAACGGCACTACCGGTTATGAAGAAGCCGCTGCGCAAGGTTTGCTGGCCGGTCTTAACGCTGCCCGTCTGTCCGCAGACAAAGAAGGTTGGGCGCCTGCGCGTTCTCAGGCTTATCTTGGTGTGCTGGTGGACGACCTCTGCACGCTGGGTACCAAAGAACCGTACCGTATGTTTACCTCCCGCGCAGAATATCGTCTGATGCTGCGCGAAGATAACGCGGATCTGCGTTTGACTGAAATCGGTCGTGAACTGGGTCTGGTAGATGACGAACGCTGGGCGCGCTTTAACGAGAAGCTTGAGAACATCGAGCGTGAGCGTCAGCGCCTGAAGTCAACCTGGGTAACCCCGTCGGCGGAAGCGGCAGCCGAAGTGAATGCTCACCTGACTGCGCCGCTTTCCCGTGAAGCCAGCGGTGAAGATCTGCTGCGTCGTCCGGAAATGACGTATGAAAAATTAACCACGCTGACGCCGTTTTCCCCTGCGTTGACAGACGAACAGGCGGCGGAACAGGTTGAGATTCAGGTTAAATACGAAGGTTATATTGCGCGCCAGCAAGATGAGATCGAAAAGCAACAGCGTAACGAGAACACGCTGCTGCCTGCGACGCTGGATTACCGCCAGGTATCCGGTCTGTCTAACGAAGTGATCGCCAAACTTAACGATCACAAACCGGCCTCTATCGGTCAGGCTTCGCGTATTTCTGGCGTCACACCTGCGGCCATCTCCATTCTGCTGGTGTGGCTGAAAAAACAGGGTATGCTGCGTCGTAGCGCATAACGCATTAAAAATGCCAGGTAAGCACCCGCTTACCTGGCAACGCATCAAGAACAGGTAATCACCGTGCTCAACAAACTCTCTTCACTGCTGAAAGACGCAGGAATTTCGCTTACCGATCACCAGAAAAATCAGCTTATTGCCTACGTAAATATGCTGCATAAATGGAATAAGGCGTACAACCTGACCTCGGTCCGCGATCCTAACGAGATGCTGGTACGCCATATTCTCGACAGCATTGTCGTTGCTCCATATTTGCAAGGTGAGCGTTTTATCGATGTGGGAACCGGACCGGGGTTGCCTGGCATACCGCTTTCCATCGTGCGTCCTGAAGCCCATTTCACGCTGCTGGATAGCCTTGGTAAACGCGTGCGTTTCCTCCGTCAGGTGCAACATGAACTGAAACTGGAAAACATTGAACCAGTACAGAGCAGGGTAGAAGAGTTTCCGTCAGAGCCGCCGTTTGATGGCGTAATTAGCCGCGCTTTTGCGTCTTTGAACGATATGGTGAGCTGGTGCCATCATCTTCCTGGTGAGCAAGGCCGTTTTTATGCGTTGAAAGGTCAAATGCCGGAAGATGAAATCGCTTTGTTGCCCGAAGAATATCAGGTCGAATCAGTGGTTAAACTTCAGGTTCCCGCCCTGGATGGCGAACGTCATCTGGTGGTGATTAAAGCAAATAAAATTTAATTTTTATCAAAAAAATAATAAAAAATTGACCGGTTAGACTGTTAACAACAACCAGGTTTTCTACTGATATAACTGGTTACATTTAACGCCACGTTCACCATTTTGCATCAACAAAGTAACGTGGCTTTTTTTGGTAAGCAGAAAATAAGTCATTAGTGAAAATATCAGGCTGCTAAAAATTGGCGCTAAGAACCATAATTGTCTGTTAAAGTTTTATTAAGAATGTCAATGGGTGGTTTTTGTTGTGTAAATGCTATTTGTGAAAAGAGTATCTGTTTTTAGACTGAAATATCAGAAGCTTGCAAAGGCATCATTTGCCAAGTAAATAAATATGCTACGGGTGAACATGCTCGATATGTGATCTGAAGCACGCTTTACCACTAGTGTTTACGCGTTATTTACAGTTTTTCATGATCCACCACGGTTAGCAGAAAAGTCGCAATTGTATGCACTGGAAAAATATTTAAACATTTATTCACCTTTTGGCTACTTATTGTTTGAAATCACGGGGGCGCACCGTATAATTTGACCGCTTTTTGATGCTTGACTCTAAGCCTTAAAGAAAGTTTTATACGACACGCGGCATACCTCGAAGGGAGCAGGAGTGAAAAACGTGATGTCTGTGTCGCTCTTGAGTCGAAACGTTGCTCGGAAGCTTCTGCTCGTTCAGTTACTGGTGGTGATAGCAAGTGGATTGCTGTTCAGCCTCAAAGACCCCTTCTGGGGCGTCTCTGCGTTAAGTGGAGGCCTGGCAGTCTTTCTGCCTAACGTTTTTTTTATGATATTTGCCTGGCGTCACCAGGCGCATACACCAGCGAAAGGCCGGGTGGCCTGGACGTTCGCATTTGGCGAAGCTTTCAAAGTTCTGGCGATGTTGGTGTTACTGGTGGTGGCGTTGGCTGTTTTAAAGGCGGTATTCTTGCCGCTGATCGTTACGTGGGTTTTGGTGCTGGTGGTTCAGATACTGGCACCGGCTGTAATTAACAACAAAGGGTAAAAGGCATCATGGCTTCAGAAAATATGACGCCGCAGGATTACATAGGACACCACCTGAATAACCTTCAGCTGGACCTGCGTACATTCTCGCTGGTGGATCCGCATAACCCCCCAGCCACCTTCTGGACAATTAATATTGACTCCATGTTCTTCTCGGTGGTGCTGGGTCTGTTGTTCCTGGTTTTATTCCGTAGCGTAGCCAAAAAGGCGACCAGCGGTGTGCCAGGTAAGTTTCAGACCGCGATTGAGCTGGTGATCGGCTTTGTTAATGGTAGCGTGAAAGACATGTACCATGGCAAAAGCAAGCTGATTGCTCCGCTGGCCCTGACGATCTTCGTCTGGGTATTCCTGATGAACCTGATGGATTTACTGCCTATCGACCTGCTGCCGTACATTGCTGAACATGTACTGGGTCTGCCTGCACTGCGTGTGGTTCCGTCTGCGGACGTGAACGTAACGCTGTCTATGGCACTGGGCGTATTTATCCTGATTCTGTTCTACAGCATCAAAATGAAAGGCATCGGCGGCTTCACGAAAGAGTTGACGCTGCAGCCGTTCAATCACTGGGCGTTCATTCCTGTCAACTTAATCCTTGAAGGGGTAAGCCTGCTGTCCAAACCAGTTTCACTCGGTTTGCGACTGTTCGGTAACATGTATGCCGGTGAGCTGATTTTCATTCTGATTGCTGGTCTGTTGCCGTGGTGGTCACAGTGGATCCTGAATGTGCCGTGGGCCATTTTCCACATCCTGATCATTACGCTGCAAGCCTTCATCTTCATGGTTCTGACGATCGTCTATCTGTCGATGGCGTCTGAAGAACATTAATTTACCAACACTACTACGTTTTAACTGAAACAAACTGGAGACTGTCATGGAAAACCTGAATATGGATCTGCTGTACATGGCTGCCGCTGTGATGATGGGTCTGGCGGCAATCGGTGCTGCGATCGGTATCGGCATCCTCGGGGGTAAATTCCTGGAAGGCGCAGCGCGTCAACCTGATCTGATTCCTCTGCTGCGTACTCAGTTCTTTATCGTTATGGGTCTGGTGGATGCTATCCCGATGATCGCTGTAGGTCTGGGTCTGTACGTGATGTTCGCTGTCGCGTAGTAAGCGTTGCTTTTATTTAAAGAGCAATATCAGAACGTTAACTAAATAGAGGCATTGTGCTGTGAATCTTAACGCAACAATCCTCGGCCAGGCCATCGCGTTTGTCCTGTTCGTTCTGTTCTGCATGAAGTACGTATGGCCGCCATTAATGGCAGCCATCGAAAAACGTCAAAAAGAAATTGCTGACGGTCTTGCTTCCGCAGAACGAGCACATAAGGACCTTGACCTTGCAAAGGCCAGCGCGACCGACCAGCTGAAAAAAGCGAAAGCGGAAGCCCAGGTAATCATCGAGCAGGCGAACAAACGCCGCTCGCAGATTCTGGACGAAGCGAAAGCTGAGGCAGAACAGGAACGTACTAAAATCGTGGCCCAGGCGCAGGCGGAAATTGAAGCCGAGCGTAAACGTGCCCGTGAAGAGCTGCGTAAGCAAGTTGCTATCCTGGCTGTTGCTGGCGCCGAGAAGATCATCGAACGTTCCGTGGATGAAGCTGCTAACAGCGACATCGTGGATAAACTTGTCGCTGAACTGTAAGGAGGGAGGGGCTGATGTCTGAATTTATTACGGTAGCTCGCCCCTACGCCAAAGCAGCTTTTGACTTTGCCGTCGAACACCAAAGTGTAGAACGCTGGCAGGACATGCTGGCGTTTGCCGCCGAGGTAACCAAAAACGAACAGATGGCAGAGCTTCTCTCTGGTGCACTGGCGCCAGAAACGCTCGCCGAGTCGTTTATCGCAGTTTGTGGTGAGCAACTGGACGAAAACGGTCAGAACCTGATTCGGGTTATGGCTGAAAATGGTCGTCTTAACGCGCTCCCGGATGTTCTGGAGCAGTTTATTCACCTGCGTGCCGTAAGTGAGGCTACCGCTGAGGTAGACGTCATTTCCGCTGCTGCATTGAGTGAACAACAGCTCGCGAAAATTTCTGCTGCGATGGAAAAACGTCTGTCACGCAAAGTTAAGCTGAATTGCAAAATCGATAAGTCTGTAATGGCAGGCGTTATCATCCGAGCGGGTGATATGGTCATTGATGGCAGCGTACGCGGTCGTCTTGAGCGCCTTGCAGACGTCTTGCAGTCTTAAGGGGACTGGAGCATGCAACTGAATTCCACCGAAATCAGCGAACTGATCAAGCAGCGCATTGCTCAGTTCAATGTTGTGAGTGAAGCTCACAACGAAGGTACTATTGTTTCTGTAAGTGACGGTGTTATCCGCATTCACGGCCTGGCCGATTGTATGCAGGGTGAAATGATCTCCCTGCCGGGTAACCGTTACGCTATCGCACTGAACCTCGAGCGCGACTCTGTAGGTGCGGTTGTTATGGGTCCGTACGCTGACCTTGCCGAAGGCATGAAAGTTAAGTGTACTGGCCGTATCCTGGAAGTTCCGGTTGGCCGTGGCCTGCTGGGTCGTGTGGTTAACACTCTGGGTGCACCAATCGACGGTAAAGGTCCGCTGGATCACGACGGCTTCTCTGCTGTAGAAGCAATCGCTCCAGGCGTTATCGAACGTCAGTCCGTAGATCAGCCGGTACAGACCGGTTATAAAGCCGTTGACTCCATGATCCCAATCGGTCGTGGTCAGCGTGAATTGATCATCGGTGACCGTCAGACCGGTAAAACCGCACTGGCTATTGATGCCATCATCAACCAGCGCGATTCCGGTATCAAATGTATCTATGTCGCTATCGGCCAGAAAGCGTCCACCATTTCTAACGTGGTACGTAAACTGGAAGAGCACGGCGCACTGGCTAACACCATCGTTGTGGTAGCAACCGCGTCTGAATCCGCTGCACTGCAATACCTGGCGCCATATGCCGGTTGCGCAATGGGCGAATACTTCCGTGACCGCGGTGAAGATGCGCTGATCATTTACGATGACCTGTCTAAACAGGCTGTTGCTTACCGTCAGATCTCCCTGCTGCTCCGTCGTCCGCCAGGACGTGAAGCATTCCCGGGCGACGTATTCTACCTCCACTCTCGTCTGCTGGAGCGTGCTGCGCGTGTTAACGCCGAATACGTTGAAGCCTTCACCAAAGGTGAAGTGAAAGGGAAAACCGGTTCTCTGACCGCACTGCCGATTATCGAAACTCAGGCGGGTGACGTTTCTGCGTTCGTTCCGACCAACGTAATCTCCATTACCGATGGTCAGATCTTCCTGGAAACCAACCTGTTCAACGCCGGTATTCGTCCTGCGGTTAACCCGGGTATTTCCGTATCCCGTGTTGGTGGTGCAGCACAGACCAAAATCATGAAAAAACTGTCCGGTGGTATCCGTACCGCTCTGGCACAGTATCGTGAACTGGCAGCGTTCTCTCAGTTTGCATCCGACCTTGACGATGCAACGCGTAAGCAGCTTGACCACGGTCAGAAAGTGACCGAACTGCTGAAACAGAAACAGTATGCGCCGATGTCTGTTGCGCAGCAGTCTCTGGTTCTGTTCGCAGCAGAACGTGGTTACCTGGCGGATGTTGAACTGTCGAAAATCGGCAGCTTCGAAGCCGCTCTGCTGGCTTACGTCGACCGTGATCACGCTCCGTTGATGCAAGAGATCAACCAGACCGGTGGCTACAACGACGAAATCGAAGGCAAGCTGAAAGGCATCCTCGATTCCTTCAAAGCAACCCAATCCTGGTAACGTCTGGCGGCTTGCCTTAGGGCAGGCCGCAAGGCATTGAGGAGAAGCTCATGGCCGGCGCAAAAGAGATACGTAGTAAGATCGCAAGCGTCCAGAACACGCAAAAGATCACTAAAGCGATGGAGATGGTCGCCGCTTCCAAAATGCGTAAATCGCAGGATCGCATGGCGGCCAGCCGTCCTTATGCAGAAACCATGCGCAAAGTGATTGGTCACCTTGCGCACGGTAATCTGGAATATAAGCACCCATACCTGGAAGAACGCGACGTTAAACGCGTGGGCTACCTGGTGGTGTCGACCGACCGTGGTTTGTGCGGTGGTTTGAACATTAACCTGTTCAAAAAACTGCTGGCGGAAATGAAGACCTGGACCGACAAAGGCGTTCAATGCGACCTCGCAATGATCGGCTCGAAAGGTGTGTCGTTCTTCAGTTCCGTGGGCGGCAATGTTGTTGCCCAGGTTACAGGCATGGGAGATAACCCTTCCCTGTCCGAACTGATCGGTCCGGTAAAAGTGATGTTGCAGGCCTACGACGAAGGCCGTCTGGACAAGCTTTACATTGTCAGCAACAAATTTATTAACACCATGTCTCAGGTTCCGACCATCAGCCAGCTGCTGCCGTTACCGGCATCAGATGATGATGATCTGAAACATAAATCCTGGGATTACCTGTACGAACCCGATCCGAAGGCGTTGCTGGATACCCTGCTGCGTCGTTATGTCGAATCTCAGGTTTATCAGGGCGTGGTTGAAAACCTGGCCAGCGAGCAGGCCGCCCGTATGGTGGCGATGAAAGCCGCGACCGACAATGGCGGCAGCCTGATTAAAGAGCTGCAGTTGGTATACAACAAAGCTCGTCAGGCCAGCATTACTCAGGAACTCACCGAGATCGTCTCGGGGGCCGCCGCGGTTTAAACAGGTTATTTCGTAGAGGATTTAAGATGGCTACTGGAAAGATTGTCCAGGTAATCGGCGCCGTAGTTGACGTCGAATTCCCTCAGGATGCCGTACCGCGCGTGTACGATGCTCTTGAGGTGCAAAATGGTAATGAGCGTCTGGTGCTGGAAGTTCAGCAGCAGCTCGGCGGCGGTATCGTGCGTACCATCGCAATGGGTTCCTCCGACGGTCTGCGTCGCGGTCTGGATGTAAAAGACCTCGAACACCCGATCGAAGTCCCGGTAGGTAAAGCGACTCTGGGCCGTATCATGAACGTACTGGGCGAACCGGTCGACATGAAAGGCGAGATCGGTGAAGAAGAGCGTTGGGCGATTCACCGCGCAGCACCTTCCTACGAAGAGCTGTCAAACTCTCAGGAACTGCTGGAAACCGGTATCAAAGTTATCGACCTGATGTGTCCGTTCGCTAAGGGCGGTAAAGTTGGTCTGTTCGGTGGTGCGGGTGTAGGTAAAACCGTAAACATGATGGAGCTTATTCGTAACATCGCGATCGAGCACTCCGGTTACTCTGTGTTTGCGGGCGTAGGTGAACGTACTCGTGAGGGTAACGACTTCTACCACGAAATGACCGACTCCAACGTTATCGACAAAGTATCCCTGGTGTATGGCCAGATGAACGAGCCGCCGGGAAACCGTCTGCGCGTTGCTCTGACCGGTCTGACCATGGCTGAGAAATTCCGTGACGAAGGTCGTGACGTTCTGCTGTTCGTTGACAACATCTATCGTTACACCCTGGCCGGTACGGAAGTATCCGCACTGCTGGGCCGTATGCCTTCAGCGGTAGGTTATCAGCCGACCCTGGCGGAAGAGATGGGCGTTCTGCAGGAACGTATCACCTCCACCAAAACCGGTTCTATCACCTCCGTACAGGCAGTATACGTACCTGCGGATGACTTGACTGACCCGTCTCCGGCAACCACCTTTGCGCACCTTGACGCAACCGTGGTACTGAGCCGTCAGATCGCGTCTCTGGGTATCTACCCGGCCGTTGACCCGCTGGACTCCACCAGCCGTCAGCTGGACCCGCTGGTGGTTGGTCAGGAACACTACGACACCGCGCGTGGCGTTCAGTCCATCCTGCAACGTTATCAGGAACTGAAAGACATTATCGCCATCCTGGGTATGGATGAACTGTCTGAAGAAGACAAACTGGTGGTAGCGCGTGCTCGTAAGATCCAGCGCTTCCTGTCCCAGCCGTTCTTCGTGGCAGAAGTATTCACCGGTTCTCCGGGTAAATACGTCTCCCTGAAAGACACCATCCGTGGCTTTAAAGGCATCATGGAAGGCGAATACGATCACCTGCCGGAGCAGGCGTTCTACATGGTCGGTTCCATCGAAGAAGCTGTGGAAAAAGCCAAAAAACTTTAACGCCTTAATCGGAGGGTGATATGGCAATGACTTACCACCTGGACGTCGTCAGCGCAGAGCAACAAATGTTCTCTGGTCTGGTCGAGAAAATCCAGGTAACGGGTAGCGAAGGTGAACTGGGAATTTACCCGGGCCACGCACCGCTGCTCACCGCCATTAAGCCTGGTATGATTCGCATCGTGAAACAGCACGGTCACGAAGAGTTTATCTATCTGTCTGGCGGCATTCTTGAAGTGCAGCCTGGCAACGTGACCGTTCTGGCCGACACCGCAATTCGCGGACAGGATCTCGACGAAGCGCGAGCCATGGAAGCGAAACGTAAGGCTGAAGAGCACATTAGCAGCTCTCACGGCGACGTAGATTACGCTCAGGCGTCTGCGGAACTGGCCAAAGCGATCGCGCAGCTGCGCGTTATCGAGTTGACCAAAAAAGCGATGTAACACCGGCTTGAAAAGCACAAAAGCCAGTCTGGAAACAGGCTGGCTTTTTTTTCGCGCGCCGCAGCGAGATTGGTTCTGCTATATCCTGCGCATTTTTATATCCCGCAATTAAACTCGTTTTTATAATTACGCGAAATCCTTCGCTGATTTTCCTGTTTATTCATTGATCGAAATAAGAGCAAAAACATCAGTCTGACGCTTAAATGAAGGTGGTGTCTTACTTTTATGAAGACAAAAGGCGTGACGATGGTCGAAAATGGCTCTTTCGCCAGCGGGGATAATCCGTTATTGAGCAATTTATCCCCTGTCCATTTCACGATGAAAAAAATGTAGTTTTTTCAATGTGAAGCGGTTTAAATTCGTTCTCAAATTACAGTCAGGACGCGTATGTTGAATAATGCTATGAGCGTAGTGATCCTTGCAGCAGGCAAAGGCACTCGCATGTATTCCGATCTTCCGAAAGTGCTGCATACCCTTGCCGGGAAAGCGATGGTTCAGCATGTCATTGATGCCGCGAATGAATTAGGTGCAGCGCACGTTCACCTGGTTTACGGCCACGGCGGCGATCTGCTTAAACAGGCGCTGAAAGATGACAACCTGAACTGGGTGCTTCAGGCAGAACAGCTGGGTACGGGTCATGCAATGCAGCAGGCCGCACCTTTTTTTGCCGATGATGAAGACATTTTAATGCTCTATGGCGACGTGCCGCTGATCTCTGTTGAAACACTCCAGCGCCTGCGAGATGCTAAACCGCAGGGCGGCATTGGCCTGCTGACAGTGAAACTGGATGATCCGACCGGTTATGGACGTATCACCCGTGAAAACGGCAAAGTTACCGGCATTGTTGAGCACAAAGATGCCACCGACGAGCAGCGTCAAATTCAGGAAATCAACACTGGCATTCTGATCGCCAACGGCGCAGATATGAAACGCTGGCTGGCGAAGCTGACCAACAATAACGCTCAGGGTGAATACTACATCACCGATATTATTTCGCTGGCGTATCAGGAAGGACGTGAAATCGTTGCCGTTCACCCGCAACGTTTAAGCGAGGTTGAAGGCGTGAATAACCGTCTGCAACTCTCTCGTCTGGAGCGCGTTTACCAGTCCGAACAGGCTGAAAAACTGTTGTTAGCAGGCGTTATGTTGCGCGATCCAGCCCGTTTTGATCTGCGCGGTACGCTAACTCACGGGCGCGATGTTGAAATTGATACTAACGTTATCATCGAGGGCAACGTTACTCTCGGTAATCGCGTGAAAATCGGCACCGGATGCGTGATTAAAAATAGCGTGATTGGCGATGATTGCGAAATTAGCCCGTATACCGTAGTGGAAGATGCTAATCTGGCAGCAGCCTGTACCATCGGCCCGTTTGCCCGTCTGCGCCCCGGTGCTGAGTTGCTGGAAGGCGCACACGTCGGTAACTTCGTTGAGATGAAAAAAGCGCGTCTGGGTAAAGGTTCGAAAGCCGGTCATCTGACTTACCTGGGCGATGCGGAGATCGGCGATAACGTTAACATCGGTGCGGGAACCATTACCTGCAACTATGATGGAGCGAATAAATTCAAAACCATTATCGGCGATGATGTCTTTGTCGGTTCCGACACCCAGCTGGTGGCTCCTGTAACGGTGGGTAAAGGTGCGACGATTGCTGCCGGTACAACTGTGACGCGTAATGTTGGCGAAAACGCCCTGGCGATCAGCCGTGTGCCGCAGTCGCAAAAAGAAGGCTGGCGTCGTCCGGTAAAGAAAAAGTAATTCTGGCTGGGTAAATCCGGCCTCCAGGGATGAGGAGATAACATAATCTCCCTCCCACAAGCAGTAACTATAAAAATAACCCCACTCTCTACAAGGCTCGGGGCGCCCGAAAAAACGGGCATACAGGTTGACCGACAACGATATAAACCGGAATCAAAAACTATGTGTGGAATTGTTGGCGCGATCGCGCAACGTGATGTAGCAGAAATCCTTCTTGAAGGTTTACGTCGTCTGGAATACCGCGGATATGACTCTGCCGGTCTGGCCGTTGTTGATGCGGAAGGTCATATGACCCGCCTGCGTCGTCTCGGTAAAGTACAGATGCTGGCTCAGGCAGCGGAAGAACATCCTCTGCATGGCGGTACGGGTATTGCTCATACTCGCTGGGCGACGCACGGCGAACCTTCAGAAGTGAATGCGCATCCGCATGTTTCTGAACACATTGTGGTGGTGCATAACGGCATCATCGAAAACCATGAACCGCTGCGTGAAGAGTTAAAAGCCCGTGGCTATACCTTCGTGTCTGAAACCGACACCGAAGTGATTGCGCACCTGGTGAACTGGGAACTGAAACAGGGCGGCACTCTGCGTGAAGCTGTTCTGCGCGCTATTCCGCAGCTGCGTGGCGCTTATGGCACGGTAATTATGGATACCCGTCACCCGGATACCCTGTTGGCGGCACGTTCTGGTAGTCCACTGGTGATTGGCCTCGGTATGGGCGAAAACTTTATCGCTTCTGACCAGCTGGCGCTGCTGCCGGTGACCCGTCGCTTTATCTTCCTCGAAGAGGGCGATATCGCTGAAGTAACTCGCCGTTCGGTAACCATCTTCGATAAATCTGGCGCGGAAGTGAAACGTCAGGATATCGAATCCAATCTGCAATATGACGCGGGCGATAAAGGTATTTACCGTCACTACATGCAGAAAGAGATCTACGAACAGCCTAACGCGATCAAAAACACCCTTACCGGGCGCATCAGCCACGGTCAGGTAGATTTGAGCGAGCTGGGGCCGAACGCCGACGAACTGTTGTCGAAGGTTGAGCATATTCAGATCCTTGCCTGCGGTACTTCTTACAACTCCGGTATGGTTTCCCGTTACTGGTTTGAATCGCTGGCTGGTATTCCGTGCGACGTCGAAATCGCTTCTGAATTCCGCTATCGCAAATCTGCCGTGCGTCGTAACAGCCTGATGATCACCTTGTCACAGTCTGGCGAAACCGCAGATACCCTGGCTGGCCTGCGTCTGTCGAAAGAGCTGGGTTACCTTGGTTCGCTGGCAATCTGTAACGTTCCGGGGTCTTCTCTGGTGCGTGAATCCGATCTGGCGCTGATGACCAACGCAGGTACGGAAATTGGCGTGGCCTCCACCAAAGCCTTCACCACCCAGTTAACCGTGCTGCTGATGCTGGTGGCGAAACTGTCTCGCCTGAAAGGTCTGGATGCCTCCATTGAACATGATATCGTGCATGGTCTGCAGGCGCTGCCGAACCGTATTGAGCAAATGCTGTCTCAGGACAAACGCATTGAAGCCCTGGCAGAAGATTTCTCTGACAAACATCACGCGCTGTTCCTGGGACGTGGCGATCAGTACCCAATCGCGCTGGAAGGCGCATTGAAGCTGAAAGAAATCTCTTACATTCACGCTGAAGCCTACGCTGCGGGCGAACTGAAACACGGTCCGCTGGCGCTGATTGACGCGGATATGCCGGTTATCGTCGTTGCACCGAACAACGAACTGTTGGAAAAACTGAAATCCAACATTGAAGAAGTTCGTGCGCGTGGCGGTCAGTTGTACGTCTTCGCCGATCAGGATGCAGGTTTTGTCGGTAGCGATAACATGCACATCATCGAGATGCCGCATGTAGAAGAGGTGATTGCACCGATCTTCTACACCGTTCCGCTGCAGCTACTGGCTTACCATGTCGCGCTGATCAAAGGTACCGACGTTGACCAGCCGCGTAACCTGGCAAAATCGGTAACGGTTGAGTAAAACAGAACACGCATAATGAAAGGGTTGCCATCTGGCGGCCCTTTTTTTTCATAAATAACATTAATAAAATTATGATTTATATATTAGGCAATATGAATATATTCTGATTTGTTTTTAATGTCTGATTGCACACTTGATTTTATACATTTTTTATAATATTTAAATAATAAATTTATATTCAAATTCAAATAATTAATATTATTTTTAGCTAATTTTATTTCGTTGATGTAGTATGTCCGCGAATCATAAACACACTTATTAATATAAGTGATGATTCAGGTTAAAGGATATATTATATCAATGGAGTTTCTATGAAACGTAATATTATAGGTAGTGCACTCACTCTGGCTTCTTTAATGTTGGCCGGGCATGCACTGGCAGAGGATGGTGTTGTTCATTTTGTCGGTGAAATTGTCGACACTACTTGTGAAGTTACCTCCGATACAGCCGATCAAACCGTTCCACTGGGTAAAGTCAGCAAAAGCGCATTTTCAGGTGTAGGTAGTCTGGCGTCACCACAGCAGTTCAGTATTAAACTTGAAAAGTGCCCGGCAACCTACACTCAGGCAGCCGTTCGTTTTGATGGTACCGAAGCGCCTGGCGGAGACGGTGACCTGAAAGTAGGTACACCAATTACTGCGAGCGATCCGGGTGATTATACTGGCACAGGAGCTGCAATAGTTGCTACTGGCGTCGGCATCCGTATTTTTAACCAGTCCGATAATTCGCAGGTTAAACTTTATAACGACTCTGCTTATACCGCTATCGACGCTGAAGGCAAGGCAGAAATGAAGTTTATTGCACGCTATGTGGCAACCAATGTGACCGTAACGGCGGGTACGGCGAACGCTGATTCACAATTTACCGTCGAATATAAGAAATAATTTATCAAGGGCCTTTTTATTCAGTTGGCTTTGGCCAGGGAGTCGTTATGTCCAGAAAAAGTTGTTTAATCAGGCTCTTTAAAACAACAGTTTCATGTAAGTTATTTATCGCTATTATACTAAGCCTTTTTCTAGGCCAGTCAGCATTAACCTATGCAGGTGTTGTCATTGGCGGTACGCGGGTAGTTTACTTAAGTAATAATGCCGATAAATCTATTTCTGTATTTAGCAAAGAAGAAAAAATACCTTACCTCATCCAGGCTTGGGTAGATCCGTTTAATAAAGAGGATAAAAGTAAAGCTCCGTTTACCGTTATTCCTCCGGTATCACGATTAGAACCCGCGCAAGAAAAAGTATTACGCATTATTCACACCAAAGGTGTGTCATTGCCTGATGATCGCGAGTCAGTCTTCTGGCTGAATATTAAAAATATTCCGCCCTCTGCGAGCAACAAAGCGGCGAACTCGCTAGAAATCGCAGTCAAAACGCGTATCAAGCTGTTCTGGCGACCAGCAAATATCCGCCTTATTCCCGAAGATGCTGCACCGAAGGTGAAGTGGCGCCGGGAAGGGCGAAATCTCATAGCAGAGAATCCCAACCCAATTCATATCAGTGTGATGGATGTCATCGTTGATGGTCATGATGTGCCTCTCAACATGATCCGTCCTTTTGAAACGCTCACGTTACCTTTACCTGCTAATTCTGCGGGAGGCCAAATGACCTGGCGATTTATTAATGATTACGGCGCAGTCAGTGACCCGATAAAAATGATGCTGTAAGCAAGGGATAAGGATAGGCGTATTATGATGACGACCAGAATAGTGGTTGGCCTCACGGCAGGGACGTGTCTGATTTTCTCGCAAAGCCTGATGGCCGAGGTCAGTGTATTCAATCCGGCGCTTCTGGAAATCGACCATAAATCCGAAGTCGATATTCGTCAGTTTAACCGGGCAAATATGATGCCTCCTGGCGTTTATAGCGTTGATATTTTTATTAATGGGAAAATGTTTGAACGTCAGGATGTTACTTTTGTTCAGGATAACCCCGATGCCGATCTACACGCCTGCTTTATTGCCATTAAAAAAACGCTGGCCTCTTTTGGCGTAAAAGTTGATGCCTTGAAGTCGCTCAATAACGTGGATGAAACGACCTGCCTTGATCCTGCGCCACGTATTGAAGGCTCATCCTGGCAGTTCGACAGTGATAAATTACAACTGAATATATCCATTCCCCAAATCTACATGGACGCGATGGCTTTTGATTACATAAGCCCCACGCGTTGGGATGAGGGGATTAACGCGCTCACTATCAACTACGATTTTTCTGGTTCACATACCCTGCGTTCGGATTATGGTTCTGAGGAGACAGATACCAGTTATCTCAATTTGCGCAACGGGCTGAATATTGGGTCATGGCGGCTACGTAATTACAGTACCTTAAACACCACTGATGGTCGGGCGGAATACAACTCTATCAGCACCTGGATACAGCGTGATATTGCGGCATTAAGAAGCCAGATTATGATCGGCGATACGTGGACGGCGAGCGATATTTTTGACAGTACACAAATCCGCGGAGCACGCCTGTATACCGACAACGACATGTTACCTGCCAGCCAGAATGGGTTTGCGCCAGTAGTTCGGGGAATTGCAAAATCCAATGCCACTGTCATCATTCGCCAGAATGGCTACGTGATTTATCAATCTGCCGTTCCACAAGGTGCCTTTGAAATCACCGACCTCAACACTGCCAGCACAGGTGGCGATCTGGACGTGACTATCAAAGAAGAAGATGGTAGCGAACAACGATTCACTCAACCTTATGCCTCTTTGGCGATCCTCAAACGTGAAGGTCAGACCGATGTTGATGTCAGTGTGGGGGAATTGCGCGATGAAGATGGCTTTACCCCTGATGTTCTTCAGGCACAGATCCTTCATGGTTTTCCCCATGGTTTTACATTGTATGGTGGCATACAGGCTGCTGAAAATTATGGTTCTGCCGCTCTGGGCGTGGGTAAAGATCTAGGTTCTCTGGGCGCAATTTCTTTTGATGTGACACATGCCCGCGCGAAATTTAGTCATGATGATACGGAAACCGGTCAGTCTTATCGCTTTCTGTATTCGAAACGTTTTGATGATACGGATACCAGCTTGCGCCTGGTTGGCTATCGTTACTCCACCGAAGGCTATTATACCCTCAATGAATGGGCGTCCCGGCGTAATAATCCTGAAGATTTTTGGGAAACCGGTAACCGCCGCAGCCGTGTGGAAGGAACGCTAACGCAATCACTGGGCAGAGATTATGGCAACTTATATCTGACATTAAGTCGCCAACAGTACTGGCATACCGATGATGTTGAACGATTAATGCAATTTGGCTACAGCAGTAGCTGGAAGCGTCTCTCGTGGAACGTCTCCTGGAGTTATTCCAATACTGCCCGGCAGGGGACGGGTAACAACCATGCCAGTGATAACACCAGTGAGCAGATCTACATGCTCTCTTTATCTGTTCCTTTATCGGGCTGGTGGGGAAATAGTTACGCCACCTATTCTGTTTCACAAAACGATAATTCCGGTAGCTCACATCAACTTGGACTCAGTGGTACGGCTCTGGAGAGAAATAATCTTTCCTGGAATTTAATGCAGTCCTATAACAGCCGTGATGATGAAGTCGGCGGTAATATGTCACTGACCTATGACGGAACTTACGGCACAGTGAACGGCAGTTATAACTACAGCCAAAATTCCCAGCGACTTAATTATGGTATCAGGGGCGGCATTCTGGCGCACAGTGAAGGAGTAACGTTAAGCCAGGAATTGGGTGAAACAATCGCTCTCGTTAAAGCGCCAGGGGCCGCCGGTTTGGAAATCGATAATATGCGTGGTGCAGCAACGGACTGGCGTGGCTATACGGTCAAGACACAGCTAAACCCTTATGATGAAAACCGGGTAGCAATCAGCGATAACTATTTCTCGAAGTCGAATATAGAACTTGATAATACCGTCGTTACGATGGTTCCCACCCGTGGCGCGGTGGTTAAAGCAGAATTTGTTACCCACGTGGGCTATCGCGTTCTTTTCAGAGTAATGAATGCAAAAGGTAAGCCAGCACCTTTTGGCGCTATTGCTTCTGTACAAAATACAAGCTCTGCTGATTCAGGAATTGTCGGTGACCAGGGAGAACTTTATCTCTCGGGCCTTCCTGAAAAGGGGCAGGTGATGCTCTCCTGGGGTGAAAATGCCGTCACTAAATGCACCTTCGATTATTCCCTTTCAATACCAGAAAGTGAGAGCGGCTTAATTGAACAAGGTGTGACATGTCATTAAAAGGATTTTTATGAATAAGTATATTATACAGTGGTGCTTTGCTGTCTTTATCTTCTCCTTTAGTGGCGTGGCACTTGCGGCCCCAAAAGGTATCTGCACTTCAGATAATGGGGCCTTTCATAGCACACTTGATTTTTCAGGCTATCTGATTACGGCAGACGAGAACAGAGTGGGAGAGACCTTTAATAAAACCGTGACAAATGGGGACACTTATCCTGCTCACTGCCATTGTGATACAGGGAAAGTGGGGGAGTTTCCTTATATTTACTATACAGCGAGAATAAACGAGGCCTTAAGTTATGCGGGTGTTCGTTCTAATGTAAACTACTTTAATTTGAATCCTAATTTGGATGTTGGAATATCGATAGACCTTCTCGGTGTAGGATACATTAATGCACCTTTTGAATACCATGCTAACAGGCCTACTGGAGGTTCATATAAATGTAGTCGCACGGACCCATTAAGTATTTCCAGTGGTGCAAAAGCAATAATTTATTTTTATATTAAGAAGACTTTTGCTGGAAAGTTAATTATTCCTGAAACTCTCGTGGCGAAATTGTACGGAACCATAAGCCGTGACACTCCGGTTGATTACTCACAACCTATGGCGGATGTTTATATTCGTGGCGATATCACTGCACCGCAAAGCTGTGAAATTAACAGTTTAAGACCCATTAATTTTGATTTTAAAGAAATTCCTGCGGCAGATTTTTCTTCGGTAGCTGGAAGTACCGTGACAACGCATAAAATTACCAAAACCGTCACCATTGAGTGTGAAAATTTAGGAATACTAAATACTGATGATATCAGTACATCTTTTTATGCTACCGAACCCAGTACTGACAACTCAATGGTCGTGACATCAAACCCGAACGTTGGGATTAAAATTTATGATAAAAATAATAAGGAAATCAATGTTAACGGTGGTGAACTGCCGACAGATATGGGTAAATCAACCGTCTTTGGTGAAAAAGCAGGTAGCGTCACTTTTTCTGCTGCTCCTGCAAGCCTTACGGGGGCTCGCCCCGCGCCAGGAACATTTACCGCGACTGCAACGATAACAATTGAGATTGTACGCTAAACGAACTGACAGCGGTGTTCCTCACACCGTTGTCATCTTACGCATTTTTGTCCGCGAGTTTTCACTCTGCATGACAAAAAGGTGACATTACTTTTCTTTTTCTTAGTCAATAAAATCAAAAAGTTAACTAATAATTCTGATTTGTCATAAAACTGTCATATTCCATACATATAACTGTCACCTGTTTGTCCTATTTTGCTTCTCGTAGCCAACAAACAATGCTTTATGAATCCTCCCAGGAGACATTATGAAAGTTATGCGTACCACCGTCGCAACTGTTGTCGCCGCGACCTTATCGATGAGTGCTTTCTCTGTGTTTGCAGAAGCAAGCCTGACAGGCGCAGGTGCAACCTTCCCTGCGCCGGTGTATGCCAAATGGGCTGACACTTACCAGAAAGAAACCGGTAATAAAGTTAACTACCAGGGTATCGGTTCTTCCGGTGGCGTAAAACAGATTATCGCTAATACCGTTGATTTTGGTGCCTCTGACGCGCCGCTGTCTGATGAAAAATTGGCTCAGGAAGGCCTGTTCCAGTTCCCGACCGTGATTGGCGGCGTGGTGCTGGCGGTTAACTTACCGGGTCTGAAATCTGGCGAACTGGTGCTGGATGGTAAAACCCTCGGCGATATCTACCTGGGCAAAATTAAAAAGTGGGATGATGAAGCCATCGCCAAATTGAATCCGGGTCTGAAGCTGCCTTCACAGAATATCGCAGTAGTGCGCCGTGCAGATGGCTCCGGGACTTCCTTCGTCTTCACCAGCTACCTGGCGAAAGTGAACGAAGAGTGGAAAAACAACGTTGGTACTGGCTCTACCGTAAAATGGCCGATTGGTCTGGGTGGTAAAGGTAACGACGGTATCGCCGCGTTCGTTCAGCGTCTGCCGGGTGCAATTGGTTACGTTGAATATGCTTACGCGAAGCAGAACAACCTGGCGTACACCAAACTGATCTCCGCTGACGGTAAACCGGTTAGTCCGACCGAAGAAAACTTCGCTAATGCAGCAAAAGGTGCAGACTGGAGCAAAACATTCGCTCAGGATCTGACCAACCAGAAAGGCGAAGATGCGTGGCCTATTACCTCTACCACGTTCATTCTGATCCACAAAGATCAGAAGAAACCAGAACAAGGCACAGAAGTGCTGAAGTTCTTCGACTGGGCGTACAAAACCGGGGCTAAACAGGCGAACGATCTGGATTATGCCAGCCTGCCGGATAGCGTAGTTGAACAGGTTCGCGCTGCGTGGAAGACCAATATTAAAGACAGTAGCGGTAAGCCGCTGTACTAATAAAACTCCAGGCCGGATGAGGCGTTAACGCCGCATCCGGCATTACAAAATGACTTTGTAAACGCGTTTAACTGAAGAGTAACTTATGGCTGCAACCAAGCCTGCTTTTAACCCACCGGGTAAAAAGGGCGACATAATTTTCAGCGTGCTGGTAAAACTGGCGGCGCTGATTGTGCTATTGATGTTGGGTGGCATTATTGTCTCTCTGATCATCTCCTCCTGGCCGAGCATTCAGAAATTTGGTCTGGCTTTCCTGTGGACCAAAGAGTGGGATGCGCCGAACGATATCTACGGGGCGCTGGTACCGATCTACGGTACGCTGGTGACTTCGTTTATCGCGCTGCTGATCGCCGTTCCGGTGAGTTTCGGTATAGCCCTGTTCCTGACCGAGCTTGCGCCTGGCTGGCTGAAACGCCCGCTGGGTATCGCCATTGAGTTGCTGGCTGCCATTCCAAGTATCGTTTACGGCATGTGGGGTCTGTTTATCTTCGCGCCGCTGTTCGCCGTTTACTTTCAGGAGCCGGTCGGCAATATCATGTCGAATATCCCGATTGTCGGCGCGCTGTTCTCCGGTCCGGCATTTGGTATCGGTATCCTCGCGGCAGGCGTGATCCTCGCCATCATGATTATTCCGTACATTGCGGCGGTAATGCGCGATGTGTTCGAACAAACCCCGGTGATGATGAAAGAGTCGGCCTACGGTATTGGCTGCACCACCTGGGAAGTTATCTGGCGTATTGTTCTTCCGTTCACCAAAAATGGGGTAATCGGCGGCATTATGCTGGGTCTGGGGCGCGCGCTCGGTGAAACGATGGCGGTGACCTTTATCATCGGTAACACCTACCAGCTCGACAGCGCCTCGCTGTACATGCCGGGCAACAGTATCACCTCTGCACTGGCCAACGAATTTGCCGAAGCGGAATCCGGTCTGCACGTTGCCGCACTGATGGAACTGGGCCTGATCCTGTTTGTGATTACCTTCATCGTCCTCGCCGCATCGAAGTTTATGATTATGCGCCTGGCTAAGAATGAGGGGGCACGCTAATGGCTATGGTTGAAATGCAAACCACTGCGGCGCTTGCTGAATCCCGCCGCAAAATGCAGGCGCGTCGCCGCCTCAAGAACCGTATTGCAC
Organism: Escherichia sp. E4702; assembly: GCF_963883545.1. Lineage (NCBI taxonomy): Bacteria > Pseudomonadati > Pseudomonadota > Gammaproteobacteria > Enterobacterales > Enterobacteriaceae > Escherichia > Escherichia sp. E4702. The sequence goes on from NZ_CAWORF010000035.1 coordinate 38,019, forward strand.
TGACGCTCTCAATGGCGACGATGGCCTTCGGTCTGTTCTGGCTGATCTGGATTTTAATGTCCACCATCACTCGCGGTATCGATGGTATGTCGCTGGCGCTGTTCACTGAAATGACACCGCCGCCCAATACGGAAGGCGGTGGTCTGGCGAACGCCCTGGCAGGTAGCGGGCTGTTAATTTTGTGGGCCACGGTATTCGGTACGCCGCTGGGCATTATGGCGGGGATTTATCTGGCTGAATATGGTCGTAAATCCTGGCTGGCAGAAGTGATTCGCTTCATTAACGACATTCTGCTCTCTGCGCCATCGATTGTGGTTGGTCTGTTTGTTTACACCATTGTGGTGGCGCAGATGGAGCACTTCTCCGGCTGGGCGGGTGTGATTGCACTGGCGCTATTACAGGTGCCGATTGTTATCCGCACCACCGAGAACATGCTGAAACTGGTGCCGGACAGCCTGCGTGAAGCGGCTTATGCGCTGGGTACGCCGAAGTGGAAGATGATCTCCGCGATTACGCTGAAAGCGTCGGTGTCCGGGATTATGACCGGTATCCTGCTGGCGATTGCCCGTATTGCTGGTGAAACCGCGCCGCTGCTGTTTACCGCGCTCTCCAACCAGTTCTGGAGCACGGACATGATGCAACCGATCGCCAACCTGCCGGTAACGATCTTTAAGTTTGCGATGAGTCCGTTTGCGGAATGGCAGCAACTGGCCTGGGCCGGGGTGTTGATCATTACCCTGTGCGTACTGCTGCTGAACATTCTGGCGCGCGTTGTATTTGCGAAGAATAAACACGGTTAACACTTTGCCGGATGCGGCGTGAACGCCTTATCCGGCCTACGGTAAGCCTGATTAGCGAAGTGCATCAGGCACGATGAGGAAAAGATTGCAATGAGTATGGTTGAAACTGCCCCGAGTAAAATTCAGGTTCGTAATTTGAACTTCTACTACGGCAAATTCCATGCCCTGAAAAACATCAACCTGGATATCGCTAAAAACCAGGTTACGGCGTTTATCGGGCCGTCCGGCTGCGGTAAATCGACGCTGCTGCGTACCTTCAACAAAATGTTTGAACTGTACCCAGAGCAGCGCGCGGAAGGTGAAATTCTGCTCGATGGCGACAACATTCTGACCAACACTCAGGATATCGCTCTGCTGCGTGCGAAAGTGGGCATGGTGTTTCAGAAACCGACGCCGTTCCCGATGTCCATTTACGACAACATCGCTTTTGGCGTGCGTCTGTTTGAGAAGCTCTCCCGTGCTGACATGGACGAGCGAGTGCAGTGGGCATTGACCAAAGCTGCATTGTGGAACGAAACCAAAGATAAATTGCACCAGAGCGGTTACTCTCTCTCTGGCGGTCAGCAACAGCGTCTGTGTATTGCGCGTGGTATCGCCATTCGCCCGGAAGTGCTGCTGCTCGACGAACCGTGTTCGGCGCTCGACCCCATTTCTACCGGGCGTATTGAAGAGCTGATCACCGAACTGAAGCAGGATTACACCGTGGTGATCGTCACCCACAACATGCAGCAGGCTGCGCGTTGTTCCGACCACACGGCGTTTATGTACCTGGGCGAATTGATTGAGTTCAGCAACACGGACGATCTGTTCACCAAGCCAGCGAAGAAACAAACAGAAGACTACATCACCGGTCGTTACGGTTGATTCAGGAGTGCGTTATGGACAGTCTCAATCTTAATAAACATATTTCCGGCCAGTTCAACGCCGAACTGGAAAGTATCCGCACGCAGGTGATGACCATGGGCGGCATGGTGGAGCAGCAGCTTTCTGATGCAATCACCGCGATGCATAACCAGGACAGCGATCTGGCGAAGCGCGTGATCGAAGGCGACAAGAACGTCAACATGATGGAAGTGGCGATCGATGAAGCCTGCGTGCGCATTATTGCCAAACGTCAGCCGACGGCGAGCGACCTGCGTCTGGTGATGGTGATCAGTAAAACCATTTCCGAACTGGAGCGTATTGGCGACGTGGCGGATAAAATCTGTCGCACTGCACTGGAGAAATTCTCCCAGCAGCATCAGCCGTTGCTGGTAAGCCTGGAATCACTGGGGCGTCACACTATCCAGATGTTGCACGACGTGCTGGACGCGTTTGCGCGTATGGATATTGACGAAGCGGTGCGTATTTATCGTGAAGATAAAAAAGTCGATCAGGAGTACGAAGGGATTGTTCGTCAGTTGATGACCTACATGATGGAAGATTCGCGCACCATTCCGAGCGTACTTACCGCGCTGTTTTGCGCACGTTCAATCGAACGTATTGGTGACCGCTGCCAGAATATCTGCGAATACATCTTCTACTACGTGAAGGGTCAGGATTTCCGTCACGTCGGCGGCGATGAGTTGGATAAATTGCTGGCAGAGAAAGATTCGAAAGCGTAACGCTAAGCGTGCGCTGCACCTGGCTCTCTGCCCGGTAAAACTTACCGGGCAGAGTAGCATTACGAAAAATCGCCCCACAGTCTCAGCTTACCGCAGTGGAGACAGCGGAACAGATAACCCTGACAATCACCGCCGTTTTGCAAACATTTAGCTAGATCTGAATTTTTAATACCGAAATTTTCACAATCTTCTTCAAGATTGGCAAATTCATCGAGGCGATCTTTTATCTCATTCCAGCCCACATAGCCGATAAAAGCACAGAAATCGCCACAATGTGCGAGCCAGAATTCCTGCTGCCATCCATGATAACCTGGCGTGCGTTCAACCAACTCTTTCAGCATTTCGTCAGGATATGTGTTCTTAACACCGGCAAATTCGTCCTCTTCATCATACTCAAATTCAACGCCTTCAATGTTTGTATCATCCTGAAAACTACCTGCAAACTTTTCTGCCGCAGAACCGTCCGCAATGCACCACGGACAGAGATATTCAACTTCATCAACACAATAAAAAGGACCAGAGTAATAAACTGACGTCGGTTGTTCACAGCAATCGCACTCTACGGTTTTATCCTGCTTAAATGCGCCTGTTTCCAGTGGTTTTGGATGATATTTGAATAGGGGTAACGGCCTGATATTTTGAGTCATAGAAACATCCTGTCTGCTTTTGAGTAGCTTAAAGATAAAGCATCCCGCTTAGCGTAAAGAGTCTGTTTCAGGATATTAAATACCGAATCCTGGTAGACGCGTGATGCATTACCCGACGTTGAACTGACATATCAAACTCCCTTTGCTTACCTTTGAGCGCCTTGCCGGGCGGGGTAAGTGAAGGGAGTTTGAAGCGTTATGCCGTAATATTCCAGCCTCGTGCCTTCCAGAGCGCAGGTAACTGCGCCAACTCGGTAAAGGTGGTGACTTTCGGATGAACGATCGGCTTATTGTGCGGGTCAGCGCAGAAGTAAAACACTTCCATACCGGCATCGATTCCTGACTGCGCACCGGCGCTGGAGTCATCGACCAGAATGCAGTTTTCAACGTTCACATTCATCGCTTTTGCCGCATGGAACATTAATGCCGGGTCGGGCTTCCAACGCTGAATGTCGTAACCGCTGAACAGTTTTTCCGGGAAATAGTGCAGCATATTGAGCTTACCAAGCGAATGCTGCATCTTGCTGACCGGGCCGTTAGAGACGACGCACATCGGCACTTTCACACTAGCCAGCAATTCGTTCGCTCCTGCAATCACCTCAAGCTCGCTATCAAACAGTCGCGCCACTTCCGCACGATAAACGTGTTCGGCATCGGCACGGACCATTTCTACGCCCTGTTCTTTGCTAATGATGTCGATGATTTCGTAGAGTTTTACGCCTTTAAAGCGGGTAAATATTTCTTCAAGGTCAACGTTAATGCCAAATTCCCTGAACATCGTGACATAGGCACGGGAGCAAATGACCTCACTGTCGACCAGCGTACCGTCGCAGTCGAAAAATACCGCTTCTATCTGGGACATGTCTTTCCTTTATCGTTAGTTTAACGTTTTCGTCAGGCATATTCGCATGACGCAATCGTTGCCGTATAAGCGAATACAATGAAAAAAAGTTATCTTCAGCCATCCATATTGTCTCATTTTGGTATACGATAGCGACGTATTTTCCCTCCTTGTTCGGAAATAGATAATGAGTCAACAACACACAACCCAGGCTTCTGGCCAGGGGATGCTGGAACGCGTGTTTAAACTGCGCGAACATGGCACGACGGCACGGACCGAAGTGATCGCCGGTTTTACCACCTTCCTGACGATGGTTTACATCGTTTTTGTTAACCCGCAAATTCTTGGCGTTGCTGGCATGGACACCAGCGCCGTCTTCGTCACCACCTGTCTGATTGCTGCGTTCGGCAGTATTCTGATGGGGCTGTTTGCTAACCTGCCAGTCGCGCTGGCACCCGCTATGGGCCTGAATGCGTTCTTCGCTTTTGTGGTTGTACAGGCGATGGGCTTGCCGTGGCAGGTCGGGATGGGCGCAATCTTCTGGGGCGCGATTGGTCTGCTGTTACTGACAATCTTCCGCGTTCGCTACTGGATGATTGCCAACATTCCGGTGAGTCTGCGTGTGGGGATCACCAGCGGTATCGGCCTGTTCATTGGCATGATGGGGCTGAAAAACGCAGGTGTGATTGTCGCTAATCCGGAAACGCTGGTGAGTATCGGTAATCTGACTTCTCACAGTGTGCTGCTGGGTATCCTCGGCTTCTTCATCATCGCCATTCTGGCTTCACGTAACATCCACGCGGCGGTGCTGGTTTCTATCGTGGTGACAACGCTGCTGGGCTGGATGTTGGGTGATGTGCACTACAACGGCATTGTCTCCGCGCCGCCGAGCGTGATGACCGTGGTGGGGCATGTGGATTTAGCTGGTTCATTCAACCTCGGACTGGCTGGCGTGATTTTCTCTTTCATGCTGGTTAACCTGTTTGACTCCTCCGGTACGCTGATTGGCGTGACTGATAAAGCAGGTCTGGCGGATGAGAAAGGTAAATTCCCGCGCATGAAGCAGGCGCTGTATGTCGACAGTATCTCTTCCGTGACCGGTTCGTTTATCGGTACTTCTTCTGTTACGGCGTATATTGAGTCCTCCTCCGGTGTTTCCGTTGGTGGGCGTACTGGTCTGACGGCAGTGGTTGTTGGTTTGCTGTTCCTGCTGGTTATCTTCCTGTCGCCGCTGGCGGGGATGGTGCCTGGCTACGCCGCGGCTGGCGCGCTCATTTACGTTGGCGTATTGATGACCTCAAGTCTTGCGCGTGTGAAATGGCAGGATCTCACCGAATCCGTTCCGGCGTTTATTACTGCCGTGATGATGCCGTTTAGCTTCTCGATTACCGAAGGTATTGCGCTGGGCTTTATCTCCTACTGCGTGATGAAAATCGGTACAGGCCGTCTGCGCGACCTTAGCCCGTGCGTGATTATCGTGGCGCTGCTGTTTGTGCTGAAAATTGTCTTTATCGACGCCCACTAAAATCGATAGCGCGTTAAAAACCCGCCATGCATGATTGCTGGCGGGTTTTTTATTTAGATCTTAACGCGTTGAATAAACTCGCCAAATGCGGTCAACTGCCCGGTCAGGTGGTCCAGCGTTCCCGGATCAATCACTTCTCCAGTCTGTGGATCGACTTTGTTCTGAATCACGCCGCCCATAAACTCTGGTTTGTTCATTACCATTGCATCCAGGAAGACCAGAATCTGGCGCAGATGATACTGACAGCGTGCGCCGCCAATTACGCCCATTGAGCTGGTCTGAATCAACACCGGTTTACCGGCCAATGGCTGATCGGGCAGGCGGGAAAGCCAGTCGATGGCATTTTTCAGTCCACCCGGCACCGAGTAGTTATATTCCGGCGTCACGATCACCACACCATCCGCCTGACGAATCTGTTCCGCCAGAGCTTCAACCGTTGCTGGAAAACCGTCTTCCTGCTGTACGTCTGCGTCATATAAGGGAATGTCAGCAATAGATGGCAACGCGTTAACTTCCATACCCGCTGGGGCAATTTTCGGCAGGGTACGTGCAACCATGCCATTAAATGAACCTTTGCGCAGGCTTCCCAATAACGTAACCACCTTCAATTTTTCAGACATGATGACTCCTGTGGTTGTCTATCAATTTGGCAAAAATGACTTCACGGTAGAGAGCTGGGCAAAACGCATCATCCGGCTGGTAGGATTATTGGCGCGGCTGTGAATATCCGGCAGGCTTTTCCAGCCTTGCTTGCCATCAAACTCCCAGACATTGAGCTTTTCAATCGCTGGGCTGACCGCCACGGACCATACCAGCACTTCCTCTGCGTCGCATATCGCTTCTACATGATTTACATGGGCACATTTCAGGCGTCCCGCAATGGGCATCAACTGCAGATTTCGCGGGTCGTCATTCAAAACATCACCGGTAAGTTTTAGCACGCTTCGGCGCAGCGTGATGAGCTGCGCTCGCGCTTCGTTAGGATCGTTTTGCTTACTGATCCATAGTGATTCATTGCTGGAAAAAGCATGGTTATCGGGCGCGTGAGGGCTATGAAACCCACGAGTCGCGCGCTGTAGTTCCATATCGAGGCCACATTCACCTTCAGTTGTTAATGCCACTCCGACCATGTTTCCGGCATAGGCTATTGAAAATGATGGTAAATTTCTATCGTGGAAAACCGGCTTTCCTTTTGCCTGGGTGACGATTTCCGGCAATTCACTAATGCCGTACAGCAAGAACATCAGTTCTGCGAGTAAACCTCTGGACGCCAGGAAACGACTTTGACGATGAGGGGGAAGATTTAGGGCTTCTTGATGACACTGGGAGGGTAGACGAACAGATATCAGGTGTCCTTCCGTTAAAATCCCTCGGGCAAAGTGAGTCGCCATTTTTCGCTCCATGCTTAATGGTCCATTATGAATACAGAGTAATCATTTACTGAAATTATGGACAGACTAAAGCGGCGAAAAGTTCGATTCAGACAAATTTATTACATGTTTTTTACATTTTATCGCGAAATATGGTCGCGTTTTATACGATTTAATTATGTCATCGAGGCGTAAAGATTTTTAATGGTTTCCCGTAACCAGACGATCTTCGGGTTATGGCTGTTCCGTTTGTGCCACAGCAGAGTAAACGGCACTTCCAGCTTTTTTTGCTGGATTTCGTCAAACGGGAGAGGGAGTGCAACCAGTGGCAGCTGGTGGAGTTGGTTGTAATACTGACAGTAGCGCGGTGCGGTCGCCAGTAGCAAATTGTCTGGCTGCGCCGCCATAAACAGTGACTGCTCGAATTCCGGCAGACTCATGGCAATCGTGCGTTCGCGTCCTGATTCCTGCAACACATTGTCCAGCGCCCAGGTATCGCTCTGTTCCCAGCAAATGCTGATATGTGGATAACGTAAAAAAGTATCCAGATCCCATTCTTCACGCAGCGCCGGATGATCTTTGCGCAACCAGACGCACGGTAAGTCTGTAAATAATACGTCATAATCAATAGACAACGGCAGAAGACTAAGCTGTTCTCGCGAGCGAGGGTGGCTTTCTCGTCCGGTAAAACCGATATCCACTTCGCCACGAATAATTGCATCCAACGAGTCATAATCCCAGTTGCGCAGTTTAATCGTCGCCTGTGGGTAACGCTGGTAAATATGTTTCGACAGCGCATTAAACATAATCATCATCAGCGGCGATTCTGCTGCCAGCTCAAACTTCAGACCACGTGGCGTTTGGTGGTGCGGTTTATCCAGCAGCAGATTGCTCATTTGCATCCACTCCGCCAGATTTTGCTCCATGCTGACCATCAGCGGCGTTGGCGTCAGGCCCAGCGGTGAGTTCACAAAGAGCAGGTCATCAAACCATATCCGAAGCTTTGCCAGAGATTTGCTCACCGCCGAAGGCGTCACGTTCATCCGCTTCGCCGCTTTGGTCACGCTGCGCTCCTGCATCAGCAGTTGCAGGCAGAGCAGCAAATTCAGATCAAGTGTGGTGATGGATTTCTTCATGAGCGGTAACGGGGCGTCCAGGCGCGACGAGCATAATCAGCAACAGGCTCACTATGCTACAGGCAATCAGAATCCCGATCAGCATATTCCATGCGCCTACGCCGACTACCGCCGCTAGCCAAATCCACAGTGATGAACCGCAAACCTGTGCAATGCCTAATGTCGAACTGGCTACGCCCGCGCGTAATGAAAACGGCCCTAACGCCTGACTCATTGCCACGCCGAATCCCACCGAAAAACCAGCGCAAATCAACGTGATGCCAAACAGCGAAACTGCATGGGAAGGCGAAACCGCAAGGATGATTCCCGCCGCCAGAAATAACACCTGCGAGGTGATCATCAACGTACGTGGCTTAAAAATCCCCAACGCAAATGGCGTGGAGAATGATACGGTCATGCTAACACCTGCGGTCAACGCCATAATGGTGGCGTATTCTCCGCGCGCAAAGCCCATGATTTCCATCATCAATACTGGCGACGTATTCACGAAGGTAAGTATGACTGAGACGCTGAGGGTGGTGATAAGCACTCGGCTGAGGAAAAAGCGGTTAAGCAAAGACTCGGTATTTTCTCGTGTTTTGCCCGAAACGGCAGGTGCCGCAGGGCGGGTTTCTTTTAAAATAAACAATGACAACATGAGTACCGCGACACCCATCAGCGCCATTACCCAGAACAGGCTCTGCCACGGGAACTTAAGCATAATCAGGTGGCCAAGCACTGGCGCTAACACCGGAATGATGCAGGTAATGCCGTTGAGTAATGACAGCACTTTTGCCCGACGTCGATCATCCAGCGTGTCGCGCAAAATGGCGAACGCCACCACGTAACAACAGCCCGCGCCCAGTCCCTGTAGAAAGCGCCCTGCAAGAAATAACGCGCTGGTTTCAGCCAGTGAACAGAGCACAGAGGCGATAATAAATAGCGCCGCGCCGGGGATGGCGACAGGTTTTCTCCCTGAACGGTCGGCCACTTTCCCGGCAAATAACATTGCTGCTGCCATCCCCGCAAGGTAAACGGAGAACGCAATATGCAACTGCGCTTCGCTGGCATTGAGATCGGTGGCGATGCGCGGTAAGCCGACCAGGTACATATCAATACCTGCGGGATAGAGTAAAACCAGAGCAAAACTACAAATTAAAAAGCGGGACATGGGATAAAGCGTCCTGACGGGAAGGTGACGCAAAGCATACGTGGTGAAGGAGAATCAGGCGAGTTGCCATTTGGACAAAAGAGATTTCCTTTCAGGCAAGAAGCCAGCGAATGACCGCTGGCTTCTTTAAGGGATTAGCCAAATTTAGGTAACACGTTAAAGACGTTGCCGAACCAGCACAAAATCACGGTGATACCAAAGAGAATGACAATCGCCGGAATAAGATTGCCGCCCCAGACCGTGAATATCTGATTGGGAAACTTCTTGCGGGCTTTGATTGCCAGTACCGCGGGGATAATGACCGCCCAGATGGTGGCGCACAGTCCGGCACCGCCAATCCCGTAAATAAAGCCATTCGGGAAGACGAGATACAACAAAGCGGGTGGCAGGAAGGTTAACAGCACGGTTTTGAAACGTCCGCCGTGGGAGTTATCAATCTTAAACAGATCCGCCAGGTAATCGAACAGCCCAAGCGTGACGCCAAAGAACGAACTGGCGACAGCTAAGTTGGAGAACACCAGCAGGCAAAATTCGATAATGCCATGCTGTTTGGTGCCGAGGAACGTTTTTACCAGTGAATCAACGTTGCCGCCCGAGGAGATAATCGCTTTAAAACTTTCTCGCGAGATATTCCCCATCGTGCAATAAAGCCAGAAGAGATAAATCACCAGTGCCAGCAGCGAGCCGAAAACTACGCTTTTGATTAGTTTATCTTTCTTTTTGCCATAGCAAATAATCAGACTGGGAATATTGCCGTGGAAACCAAATGACGCCAGACACACCGGCAAAGCCATAAAGATATACGGGAAGTAAGACGTCCCCGCAGTCGTGCTGGTGGAATCGCGCAGAATGGAATAATCGACCTGGAAGAAGAAAGAACCAAACACGATCACAAAGGAGATAATCTTCAGCCCGAGGAACAACGAGGTAATACGACTGGCGGCTAAAGAGCTTATCCACAATACGCTGGCAACGAAAATGGCCGTACAGATCCCGACAATGCGTGGATTAGCGTGATAGCCCAAATTCATCGATATCGTTTCGCTAATGATTGCGCCGTTAGCAGAGATATAAGCATAAGTGAGAATATAGAGAACGAAGGCGACGGTAATACCGCTAATAATGTTCCAGGTGTTGCCAATTAAATCTTTGGTGATGGTGTTAAAACTGGAGCCGACGGGGTAATTTAAGTTCGCTTCTAATAATAATAGGCCTGAATGTAACATTGAAAACCAGGCGATAATAAGAATAAAAGCGCCCCAAAAAAACCAGGCACCGGCAAGGTCAACAGGTAAAGCAAACATCCCACCGCCAATTACTGTACCGGCTATAACCATAACACCCCAAAATGCAGAGTGCTTTTTTTCTGATTGATCAGTCATGATGCCACCTTTAGAGGAAGGCTATTTTTGTTATTGAGGGTGTAGGGGAAATAGAGTGGCTAACATCCTTATAGCCACTCTGTAGTGTTAATTAAACTTCTTTCAGTTTTGCGGTGAAGTGACGCAATACTTTTGGTTCGTAGGTAAAGGTTAATCCTTTAATATTTGTCGCGTTCTCTTTCACATGTTTGAAGGCTTCAATAATGAAGTCCATATGTGTTTGGGTATATGTTGCGCGTGGAATGGTTAAACGCAGCAGTTCTGCCGGGCAAGGCAGTTGTTTACCGGTTTTCGGATCGCGACCTAACAGGAAGGAACCAATTTCTACCGCACGGATACCGGCGACTTTATACAATTCGCACGCCAGTGCCTGTGCCGGGAATTGATCTGCCGGGATATGTGGCAACAGTTTACCGGCATCAACGAACGCCGCATGACCGCCCGCCTGCTGGCATACTACGCCAATCTCTTCCAGACCATCGACCAGATACTGCACCTGCGCAATACGATAAGCCAGCCAGTCATGGTTCATGCCGTCATACAGCCCCACCGCCAGACGCTCCATCGCACCGCCTTCCAGACCACCATAAGTTGGGAAGCCTTCCTGCACTACGCACAGCGTTCTGCATTCGGTGTAGACATCGAAGAAGCTGTCGTCTTTCACGCACAGCAGGCCGCCCATCGGTACCATCGCATCTTTCTTGGCGGACATCGCCAGCATATCGGCATATTTATAGGTTTCGCGAGTGATCTGCTCGATAGTCCAGTCTTTATATTCCGCTTCACGCTGTTTGATGAAATAGGCGTTTTCGGCAAAGCGCGCGGAGTCCATCACTACCGGAATATCGTATTTCTTCGCAATGCTGTACATCGCTTTCATATTTGCCAGTGAAACCGGCTGGCCACCTGCGGAGTTGCTGGTAATGGTCGCAACGATATACGGCACGTTATTCGGGCCAACTTCTTCAATACCGCGTTCTAATCCTTCGAGGTCAAAGTTGCCTTTAAAGTCGTAACGTACGCCAGTATCGAAGGCTTCTTTGATATAGACGTTACGCACGGTACAGCCGTTAATCTGGCTATGGCCCTGAGTGGTATCGAAGAAATAGTTAGAGAACGCCACCATTTTGCTGCGATCCAGACCTTTTTCCTGCTCGCGTTTTTTAATCAGTACTGGAATATAGATTTGCTCTGCGCCACGGCCCTGGTGGGTCGGAATAGTGTATTGATAACCAAAGATATTTTTTACTGATTCGGCTAACGCATAGTAGCTGCGGCTGCCACTGTAGGCTTCGTCGCCGCGCATCATCGCTGCCTGCATACTTTGAGTTACCGCCCCGGTGCCGCTGTCGGTCAGTAAATCGATAAACACATCTTCGCTATCCAGCAGGAACGGGTTCATACCAGATTTAATAATCGCTTCTTCACGGTAAGCGCGAGTCGTACGTTTTACTGGCTCAATAACACGAATGCGGAACGGTTCAGGGAGATGTTTAAAGTTTTCCATTGCATAATCCTTCATTTATTTTAATTACAGTGATCCCTGTGAATATTGCGTCTGCAATAACCATTAATTCACCATATTTATGTATGTGAGTACATTTATTTAGACGAGCAAATAGATAAAGAAATAATGGCTTGTCTAAAAGGTAAAATTAAGGCATGGCAAACTAATAGATCACATTGAATCTAATTGGTTTGACTCTGGTGATAGCTACAGAAGGGCAAATTAAGGGCGGTGATCGACAATCTTGTTGTCAATATTGAACCACTTTGAGGTCACACATATATGTAAGATATTCATAATGCACTTATCCTCGAAAGACATGTTGCTACACTATTACATTAAGATTTTTATATCTATTCCTAAGTTTATTAAATGTGAATCGAATCACAATCGTTCGAGACGCATTATTAAATGCTTTTTCTCAGAAAAATACGCTGCATTAAAAATTTAATGTTTATAAGATGAATTGATTAATAAAAAGTATGCAAGCAGGAAAACAAAGCCGCATCCTGATTACCAGATGCGGCTTAGTAAGTGCGGTTACTTACCGATACAGAAGCTGGAGAAAATCCGCCCCAGTAGGTCGTCAGAGGTAAACTCCCCGGTAATCTCGCTCAAGTTCTGCTGCGCCAGGCGCAGCTCTTCCGCCAGCAATTCGCCAGCCCATGCGCCCAACAGCTGTGCTTTACCTTGCTGCAAATGCTCCGCCGCCTGTTCCAGCGCCTGTAGGTGACGACGGCGCGCCAGGAAGCCGCCTTCCATGTTGGTGTCAAAGCCCATGCTCTGTTTGAGATGGTTACGCAGCACGTCCACACCTTCACCAGTTCTTGCCGAGAGACGAATCAACGCGTGACCGTTCACTTCGCTCATTCCCAGCGTTTCGCCGGTGATATCGGCTTTATTGCGCACCACGGTGATCGGTAGTTTCGCAGGCAGACGGGCGATAAATTCCGGCCAGATCTCTGCCGGATCAACAGCGTCTGTCGTGGTGCCATCGACCATAAACAGCACGCGGTCGGCCTGTTCAATTTCCTGCCACGCACGCTCGATACCAATACGTTCCACTTCGTCACTGGCTTCACGTAACCCGGCGGTGTCGATGATATGCAGCGGCATTCCGTCAATGTGGATATGCTCACGCAGCACGTCACGTGTGGTTCCGGCGATATCAGTCACAATTGCTGCTTCACGCCCAGCCAGCGCGTTTAGCAGGCTCGATTTACCGGCGTTAGGACGTCCGGCAATCACCACCTTCATCCCTTCGCGCAACAGGCTGCCCTGACGAGCTTCGGCGCGTACTGCGTCAAGATCGGCAATTACGCCATTGAGTTGGGCTTCAATTTTGCCGTCCGAGAGGAAATCGATCTCTTCATCGGGGAAATCAATCGCCGCTTCGACGTAAATGCGCAAGTGGGTGAGGGCTTCCACCAGATGGTTGACCCGTGCGGAGAATGCGCCTTGCAGCGAATTAAGCGCCGAACGGGCTGCCTGTTCCGAGCTGGCATCGATAAGATCGGCAATCGCCTCGGCCTGGGCTAAGTCGAGTTTATCGTTAAGAAACGCGCGTTCGGAAAACTCACCCGGGCGGGCAATTCGCAGGCCGGGAATGGTCAGAATACGTTTTAACAGCAGGTCGAGGATCACCGGACCGCCATGACCCTGCAGTTCCAGCACATCTTCGCCGGTGAACGAGTTCGGGCCAGGGAACCATAGCGCAATCCCCTGATCGAGCACGCTGCCGTCGGCGTCTTTAAACGGAAGATAATCGGCGTAGCGCGGCTTAGGCAGTTTACCCAGCACGGTTTCGGCAACTTCACGGGCTTTGAGGCCGGAGATGCGCAGGATGCCAACGCCGCCACGTCCCGGAGGCGTGGCCTGGGCTACGATAGTGTCATTATCGCTCATGATGTTCCTGTTGCTTTGTGTGGCGGATGCGCGGTGCTTATCCGCCCTACGAAAAGAAAAAAGGCGGTCAACTGACCGCCCTTATTTTAGCGAAAACTCACCGAATCAGGATTTTTTCTTCTCGCGGCTATGCAGGCCACGTTTTTCCAGACCACGGTAAATCAGCTGCTGCTGAATAATGGTAACCAGGTTGCTGACGATATAGTACAGCACCAGACCTGACGGGAACCACAGGAAGAACACGGTGAAGATGACCGGCATAAAGGTCATGATCTTCTGCTGCATCGGGTCGGTCACAGTGGTCGGCGACATCTTCTGAATGAAGAACATCGTTACGCCCATCAGGATCGGCAGGATGTAGTACGGGTCCTGTGCAGACAGGTCGTGGATCCACAGTGCAAACGGCGCCTGACGCAGTTCAACGGAACCCATCAGCATGTAGTACAACGCCAGGAAGATTGGCATCTGGATAATCAGCGGGAAGCAGCCGCCCAGCGGGTTAACCTTCTCAGCTTTGTACAGCGCCATCATTTCCTGGCTGATACGCTGTTTGTCATCGCCCAGACGCTCACGCATAGCCTGAATCTTCGGCTGCAGCATACGCATCTTCGCCATGGAGGTGTACTGCGCTTTGGTCAGCGGGTACATGATGCCACGAACGATAAAGGTGATGATGATAATGGAGAAGCCCCAGTTACCCACAAAGCTATGGATCCATTTCAGCAGTTTGAACAGCGGCTGAGAGATGAACCACAACCAACCGTAATCAACGGTCAGATCCAGGTGCGGAGCAACAGCTGCCATTTTGTCCTGAATTTCAGGGCCGACCCACAGGGTGCTGTTCATCGCGCCAGTCTGACCTGGCTGAACCAGTACCGGCTGAGATTTATAGCCGATAGCGGCGATGCCGTTACCCAGATTAGCGGTGTAGAAGTTGTTGGTGCCGTCGTTATGCGGGATCCACGCAGTCGCGAAATACTGTTGCAGCATCGCCACCCAACCACCTTTCGAAGAGATGTTCAGGTTTTCGTTATCGGCAATGGTATCGAACTTGTATTTCTCGTACTTCTCGTCAGGCGTGGAGTACGCCGCGCCACGGAAGGTATGCAGTGCGAAGTTGCTGCTTCCAGTGTCGAGATGCGGTGGCAGATTGATGGATTGCTTCAACTGGCCAAAGGTGGAGATCTCCAGCGGTTTTTCGCCAGCGTTCTGCACGTTGTAGTTGACGTTGACAGCGTAATCACCACGTTTCAGGACAAACGTTTTGGTAAACGTGTTGCCTGCCGCGTCGGTATACGTCATCGGCACCTGCAGTTCGTTTTGACCTTCAGCCAGCACATAAGCGTCTTTTTCAACGTTATACAGCGGACGCGGGCCGTTAGCCGGGTTATCCGGGCCATCACGACCGGTCAGACCGCTCTGTGCCTGATAAATAAACTGCGGTGAAGTTTCCAGCAGCTGGAACGGCTGGGTAGAGTTCAGCTCTTTCGGGTAAGCCGGGAGCAGAGCCTGTTCAACATCACCACCACGGGTGTTGATGGTCAGATCAAGCACGTCGGTCTTAACAGAAATCAGTTTCCCCTGGCCACTGGCCGGTACGCCCTGGTCGGCGGCGCTACCCGCTGCGGTGGTCGTTGTCTGCGTGGTCTGTTGGGCCTGAGGTTGCGGGTTTTTATCCTGCTCCCAGGCTTGCCAGATCATGAAAGACACGAACAGCAAAGCGATGACTAAAAGATTGCGTTGCGAATCCATCGTTAGTGTTCTCTGGTATCAAATGGTCCGGGCGGGACGGGATCGTCACCACCAGGGTGTAAAGGGTGGCATTTTAATACGCGTTTCACCGTCAACCAACTGCCTTTTATCACTCCAAACCTGCGCAATGCCTCAATTCCGTAGCTTGAACAGGTTGGAGTGAAACGACAATGCGGCCCGAGTAGCGGACTAATCAGGCGTTGATAGACCCGAATGAGGGCTATCAGGACCCGCGAGCCAGGCGACAGTGGCGGCGCCATAATTTTTCCAACGCTTCCGAGAGAGCACGGTTATCGAGGTCGGCAACCCCTTTTTTCGCCACCACCACGAAATCCATAGCCGGGAGTTCATGTTGGCGCAGACGGAAGCTTTCACGCGTCAGACGTTTAATCCGATTGCGTTCATGCGCGCGTCGAACGTTTTTCTTGGCGACAGTAAGACCGATACGGGGATGCCCCAGCGAATTCAGGCGGCCGAGAATGGTAATTTGCGGCGTGCCAGCCCGTTGTGGCTGCTGGAAGACGAATGTGAATTGACTGGGAGTTAACAAACGTAACTCCCTGGGAAATGCGAGCTTAACCACGCAGGGGTTAGCTATATTACTTAGAAACGGTCAGACGAGCGCGGCCTTTAGCACGACGACGTGCCAGAACCTGACGACCATTTTTAGTAGCCATACGAGCACGGAAGCCGTGAGAACGGTTGCGCTTCAGTACAGACGGTTGAAAAGTGCGTTTCATGGCGATTTCTACCTAAACTTGAATAAATTCAATGGCTTTATTGGATATCCGCCGAAAAATGAAACGATGGACACCGAAGCCATGGGTGATTAAAGAGGCCGGATTGTAATAATTGTACACTCCGGAGTCAATTCTCTTTCCTTATTTACCGCGCTTTTCCGCACCTTTTCGCTGGGAAAATGTACGGCTTCACACCAGTGAAAACCAGCATGGCGCGCCGGGGCGAGGATTATACGGGCTACCGGGTAAAGCGCAAGGATCGTCCAGGATCTTTATTAGATCGATTAAGCCTAATTTTGTCTAAGGTCATTAAATTTTCCAATATGCGGCGTAAATCGTGCCCGCCTTGCGGCAGGATCGTTTACACTTAGCGAGTTCTGGAAAGCCCTGTGGATAAATCGGGAAAATCTGTGAGAAACAGAAGATCTCTTGCGCAGTTTAGGCTATGATCCGCGGTCCCGATCGTTTTGCAGGATCTTGATCGGGCATATAACCGCAGACAGCGGTTCGTGCGTCACCCTCATGCAGGGTCTTTTCGACGTGCGTCAACAATCATGAATGTTTCAGCCTTAGTCATAATCGACTTTTGTTCGAGTGGAGTCCGCCGTGTCACTTTCGCTTTGGCAGCAGTGTCTTGCCCGATTGCAGGATGAGTTACCAGCCACAGAATTCAGTATGTGGATACGCCCATTGCAGGCGGAACTGAGCGATAACACGCTGGCCTTGTACGCGCCAAACCGTTTTGTCCTCGATTGGGTAAGGGACAAGTACCTCAATAATATCAATGGACTGCTAACCAGTTTCTGTGGAGCGGATGCCCCACAGCTGCGTTTTGAAGTGGGCACAAAGCCCGTGACACAAACGCTGAAAGTCCCTGCCAGCAATACAGTTGCACCCGCTCAGGCAGCGCAGGTGCAGCCGCAACGTGCTGCGCCTTCTACGCGCTCAGGCTGGGATAACGTTCCGGCTCCGGCAGAACCGACCTATCGTTCCAACGTCAACGTTAAACATACGTTTGATAACTTCGTCGAAGGTAAATCTAACCAACTGGCGCGCGCGGCGGCTCGCCAGGTGGCAGACAACCCGGGCGGCGCCTATAACCCGCTGTTCCTTTATGGCGGCACGGGGCTGGGTAAAACTCACCTGCTTCATGCGGTGGGTAATGGCATTATGGCGCGCAAGCCGAATGCCAAAGTGGTTTATATGCACTCCGAACGCTTTGTTCAGGACATGGTAAAAGCCCTGCAAAACAATGCGATCGAAGAGTTTAAACGCTACTACCGTTCCGTTGATGCGCTGCTGATCGACGATATTCAGTTTTTCGCCAATAAAGAACGATCCCAGGAAGAGTTTTTCCATACCTTTAACGCCCTGCTGGAAGGTAATCAGCAGATCATCCTCACGTCGGATCGCTATCCGAAAGAGATCAACGGTGTTGAGGATCGTTTGAAATCTCGCTTCGGCTGGGGGCTGACTGTGGCGATCGAACCGCCAGAGCTGGAAACCCGCGTGGCGATCCTGATGAAAAAGGCCGACGAAAACGACATTCGTTTGCCGGGCGAAGTGGCGTTCTTTATCGCCAAGCGTCTACGATCTAACGTACGTGAGCTGGAAGGGGCGCTGAACCGCGTCATTGCTAACGCCAACTTTACCGGACGGGCGATCACGATTGACTTCGTACGTGAGGCGCTGCGCGACTTACTGGCTTTGCAGGAAAAACTGGTCACTATCGACAATATTCAGAAGACGGTGGCAGAGTACTACAAGATCAAAGTCGCGGATCTCCTTTCCAAACGTCGATCCCGCTCGGTAGCGCGTCCACGTCAGATGGCGATGGCGCTGGCGAAAGAACTGACTAACCACAGTCTGCCGGAGATTGGCGATGCGTTTGGTGGTCGTGACCACACGACGGTGCTTCATGCCTGCCGTAAGATCGAGCAATTGCGTGAAGAGAGCCACGATATCAAAGAAGATTTCTCTAATTTAATCAGAACATTGTCATCGTAAACCTATGAAATTTACCGTAGAACGTGAGCATTTATTAAAACCGCTACAACAGGTGAGCGGTCCGTTAGGTGGTCGTCCTACGCTACCGATTCTCGGTAATCTGCTGTTACAGGTTGCTGACGGTACGTTGTCGCTGACCGGTACTGATCTCGAGATGGAAATGGTGGCACGCGTTGCGCTGGTTCAGCCGCACGAACCAGGGGCGACGACCGTTCCGGCGCGCAAATTCTTTGATATCTGCCGTGGTCTGCCTGAAGGCGCGGAAATTGCCGTGCAGCTGGAAGGTGAGCGGATGCTGGTGCGCTCCGGGCGCAGCCGTTTTTCGCTTTCCACCCTGCCAGCGGCAGATTTCCCGAACCTCGATGACTGGCAGAGCGAAGTCGAATTTACCCTGCCACAGGCGACGATGAAGCGTCTGATTGAAGCGACCCAGTTTTCTATGGCGCATCAGGACGTTCGTTATTACTTAAACGGTATGCTGTTTGAAACCGAAGGTGAAGAACTGCGCACCGTGGCGACCGACGGCCACCGTCTGGCGGTCTGTTCAATGCCAATTGGTCAATCTTTGCCAAGCCATTCGGTGATCGTGCCGCGTAAAGGCGTGATTGAACTGATGCGTATGCTCGACGGCGGCGACAATCCGCTGCGTGTACAGATTGGCAGCAACAATATTCGCGCTCACGTTGGCGACTTTATCTTCACCTCCAAACTGGTGGACGGTCGCTTCCCGGATTACCGCCGCGTATTGCCGAAGAACCCGGACAAACATCTGGAAGCTGGCTGCGATCTGCTCAAGCAGGCGTTTGCTCGTGCGGCAATTCTCTCTAACGAGAAATTCCGCGGTGTGCGTCTGTATGTCAGCGAAAACCAGCTGAAAATCACCGCCAATAACCCGGAACAGGAAGAAGCGGAAGAGATCCTCGACGTTACCTATAGCGGTGCGGAGATGGAAATCGGCTTCAACGTCAGCTATGTGCTGGATGTCCTGAACGCGCTGAAATGCGAAAACGTGCGCATGATGCTGACCGATTCGGTTTCCAGCGTGCAGATTGAAGATGCCGCATCACAGTCGGCTGCCTATGTTGTCATGCCAATGAGACTGTAATGTCCCTCACCCGCTTGTTGATCCGCGATTTCCGCAATATCGAAACCGCGGATCTCGCTTTATCTCCCGGCTTTAACTTTCTGGTAGGTGCCAACGGCAGTGGCAAAACCAGCGTGCTGGAAGCCATCTATACGCTCGGCCACGGTCGGGCGTTTCGCAGTTTGCAGATTGGTCGCGTTATTCGCCATGAGCAGGAAGCGTTTGTGCTCCACGGGCGTTTGCAGGGCGAAGAGCGCGAGACGGCAATTGGCTTAACCAAAGACAAACAGGGCGACAGCAAAGTCCGCATCGACGGTACTGACGGGCATAAAGTCGCGGAGCTGGCGCATCTGATGCCAATGCAGCTGATAACGCCTGAAGGGTTTACTTTACTCAACGGCGGCCCCAAATACAGAAGAGCATTCCTCGACTGGGGATGCTTTCACAACGAACCCGGATTTTTCACCGCCTGGAGCAATCTCAAGCGATTGCTCAAGCAGCGCAATGCGGCGCTGCGCCAGGTGACTCGTTACGAACAGCTACGCCCGTGGGATAAAGAGCTGATCCCGCTGGCGGAGCAAATCAGCACCTGGCGCGCGGAGTATAGCGCCGGTATCGCGGCCGATATGGCTGATACCTGTAAGCAATTTCTCCCTGAGTTTTCTCTGACTTTCTCTTTCCAGCGCGGCTGGGAGAAAGAGACAGAATATGCTGAGGTGCTGGAACGTAATTTTGAACGCGATCGCCAGCTAACCTACACCGCGCATGGCCCGCATAAAGCGGACTTACGCATTCGCGCCGACGGTGCGCCGGTGGAAGATACCTTATCGCGTGGGCAGCTTAAACTGCTGATGTGCGCCTTACGTCTGGCGCAAGGAGAGTTCCTCACCCGTGAAAGCGGGCGGCGGTGTCTCTACCTGATAGATGATTTTGCCTCTGAGCTTGATGATGAGCGTCGCGGGTTGCTTGCCAGCCGCTTAAAAGCGACGCAATCACAGGTCTTTGTCAGCGCGATCAGTGCTGAACACGTTATAGACATGTCGGACGAAAATTCGAAGATGTTTACCGTGGAAAAGGGTAAAATAACGGATTAACCCAAGTATAAATGAGCGAGAAACGTTGATGTCGAATTCTTATGACTCCTCCAGTATCAAAGTCCTGAAAGGGCTGGATGCGGTGCGTAAGCGCCCGGGTATGTATATCGGCG
The DNA here is from genome assembly GCF_963883545.1 of Escherichia sp. E4702. NCBI lineage: Bacteria > Pseudomonadati > Pseudomonadota > Gammaproteobacteria > Enterobacterales > Enterobacteriaceae > Escherichia > Escherichia sp. E4702. The sequence continues at coordinate 58,676 of NZ_CAWORF010000035.1, forward strand.
ACACGGATGACGGCACCGGTCTGCACCACATGGTATTCGAGGTGGTAGATAACGCTATCGACGAAGCGCTCGCGGGTCACTGTAAAGAAATTATCGTCACCATTCACGCCGATAACTCTGTCTCTGTACAGGACGACGGGCGCGGTATTCCGACCGGTATTCACCCGGAAGAGGGCGTATCGGCGGCGGAAGTGATCATGACCGTTCTGCACGCAGGCGGTAAATTTGACGATAACTCCTATAAAGTGTCCGGCGGTCTGCACGGCGTTGGTGTTTCGGTAGTAAACGCCCTGTCGCAAAAACTGGAGCTGGTTATCCAGCGCGAGGGTAAAATTCACCGTCAGATCTACGAACACGGTGTACCACAGGCTCCGCTGGCGGTTACCGGCGACACCGATAAAACCGGCACGATGGTGCGTTTCTGGCCCAGCCTCGAAACCTTCACCAATGTGACCGAGTTCGAATATGAAATTCTGGCGAAACGTCTGCGTGAGTTGTCGTTCCTCAACTCCGGCGTCTCCATTCGTCTGAAAGACAAGCGTGATGGTAAAGAAGACCACTTCCACTATGAAGGCGGTATCAAGGCGTTCGTTGAGTATCTGAACAAGAACAAAACGCCGATCCACCCGAATATCTTCTACTTCTCCACCGAAAAAGACGGTATCGGCGTTGAAGTGGCGCTGCAGTGGAACGATGGCTTCCAGGAAAACATCTACTGCTTTACCAACAACATTCCGCAGCGTGACGGCGGTACTCACCTGGCAGGCTTCCGTGCGGCGATGACCCGTACCCTGAACGCCTACATGGACAAAGAAGGCTACAGCAAAAAAGCCAAAGTCAGTGCCACCGGTGACGATGCGCGTGAAGGCCTGATTGCCGTTGTCTCCGTGAAAGTGCCGGACCCGAAATTCTCCTCCCAGACCAAAGACAAACTGGTTTCTTCTGAGGTGAAATCGGCGGTTGAACAGCAGATGAACGAACTGCTGGCAGAATACCTGCTGGAAAATCCGACCGACGCGAAAATCGTGGTTGGCAAAATTATCGATGCTGCCCGCGCCCGTGAAGCTGCGCGTCGCGCTCGTGAAATGACCCGTCGTAAAGGTGCGCTGGACTTAGCGGGCCTGCCGGGCAAACTGGCGGACTGTCAGGAACGCGATCCGGCGCTCTCCGAACTGTACCTTGTGGAAGGGGACTCTGCGGGCGGCTCTGCAAAACAGGGGCGTAACCGCAAGAACCAGGCGATTCTGCCGTTGAAAGGTAAAATCCTCAACGTCGAGAAAGCCCGCTTCGATAAGATGCTGGCTTCCCAGGAAGTGGCGACGCTGATCACCGCGCTTGGCTGCGGGATTGGTCGTGACGAGTACAACCCGGACAAACTGCGTTATCACAGCATCATCATCATGACCGATGCGGACGTCGACGGTTCGCACATTCGTACGCTGCTGTTGACCTTCTTCTATCGTCAGATGCCGGAAATCATCGAACGCGGTCACGTTTACATTGCCCAGCCGCCGCTGTACAAAGTGAAGAAAGGTAAGCAGGAACAGTACATTAAAGACGATGAAGCGATGGATCAGTACCAAATCTCCATCGCACTGGATGGTGCTTCCTTACATACCAACGCCAGCGCACCAGCTTTAGCGGGCGAAGCGTTAGAAAAACTGGTGTCTGAGTACAATGCGGCGCAGAAAATGATCGTGCGTATGGAGCGTCGTTATCCGAAAGCAATGCTGAAAGAGCTTATCTATCAGCCAACGCTGACGGAAGCCGACCTCTCTGATGAGCAGACCGTTACCCGCTGGGTGAACGCGCTGGTCAGCGAACTGAACGACAAAGAGCAGCACGGCAGCCAGTGGAAGTTTGATGTCCACACCAATGCCGAGAAAAACCTGTTCGAGCCGATTGTTCGCGTGCGTACCCACGGCGTGGATACTGACTACCCGCTGGATCACGAGTTCATCACCGGTGGCGAATATCGTCGTATCTGCACTCTGGGCGAGAAACTGCGTGGCTTGCTGGAAGAAGATGCGTTTATCGAACGTGGCGAGCGTCTTCAGCCGGTAGCCAGCTTCGAGCAGGCGCTGGACTGGCTGGTGAAAGAGTCCCGTCGTGGTCTTTCCATCCAGCGTTATAAAGGTCTGGGCGAGATGAACCCGGAACAGTTGTGGGAAACCACGATGGACCCGGAAAGCCGTCGTATGCTGCGCGTTACCGTTAAAGATGCGATTGCCGCCGACCAGCTGTTCACCACGCTGATGGGCGACGCCGTTGAACCGCGTCGTGCATTTATCGAAGAGAACGCCCTGAAAGCGGCGAATATCGATATTTAATGGCGTTAACAATGCGAGCGTGCCTGATGCGCTACGCTTATCAGGCCTACAAGACTCATGCAATGTATTGAATTTTCATGATTTTGTAGGCTGGAGAAGGCGTTAACGCCACATCCGGCAAGAAGCTTTAAGAAAAGGGCGGAGATTATCTCCGCCCTTTTTATTTCTGCAATCCGCAATTATCATCCCGCAGAACTATACTTTTTGAGTCAACACGTAACGCTTTACAGGTGATTATCATGGGGCTTTTTGATGAAGTTGTCGGTGCCTTTCTGAAAGGCGATGCGGGGAAATATCAGGCGATTTTAAGTTGGGTTGAGGAGCAGGGCGGCATTCAGGTGCTGCTGGAAAAACTGCAAAGTGGCGGCTTAGGTGCCATTCTCACATCCTGGTTGAGTAACCAACAAAGTAATCAACCGGTGAGCGGAGAACAACTGGAGTCGGCGCTCGGCACAAATGCGGTGTCCGATCTTGGACAAAAACTCGGTGTTGATACCAGTGCTGCTTCCAACATACTGGCGGAACAATTGCCGAAGATTATTGATGCTCTATCGCCGCAGGGCGAAGTTTCGCCACAAGCCAATAACGATTTGCTTTCCGCAGGCATGGAATTGCTGAAAGGAAAACTTTTCCGCTAAGCAAAAGGGGAGCACGCAACGCGCGTTGCATCCCCGTTTTCCCTCAGGTGTTGTACTGATTTTTGAGCGCAATCGCGTTAGCATGGGTCAGGAAACAATCTACCTGGGGAACTCATGGCTATCAAACTCATTGCTATCGATATGGATGGCACCCTTCTGCTGCCCGATCACACCATTTCACCCGCCGTTAAAAATGCGATTGCCGCAGCTCGCGCCCGTGGCGTGAATGTCGTGCTAACGACGGGGCGCCCTTATGCAGGCGTTCACAACTACCTGAAAGAACTGCACATGGAACAGCCCGGCGACTACTGCATTACTTACAACGGCGCGCTGGTACAGAAGGCTGCTGATGGCAGCACCGTGGCGCAAACAGCATTGAGCTATGACGACTATCGTTTCCTGGAAAAACTCTCTCGCGAAGTCGGTTCTCATTTTCACGCCCTGGACCGCACCACGCTGTACACCGCTAACCGTGATATCAGCTACTACACGGTGCATGAATCCTTCGTTGCCACCATTCCGCTGGTATTCTGCGAAGCGGAAAGAATGGACCCCAATATACAGCTCCTGAAAGTGATGATGATTGATGAACCCGCCATCCTCGACCAGGCTATCGCGCGTATTCCGCAGGAAGTGAAAGAGAAATACACCGTGCTGAAAAGTGCGCCGTACTTCCTCGAAATCCTCGATAAACGCGTTAACAAAGGCACTGGTGTGAAATCATTGGCCGACGTGTTGGGCATTAAACCGGAAGAAATTATGGCGATTGGCGATCAGGAAAACGACATCGCAATGATTGAATATGCAGGTGTTGGTGTGGCGATGGATAACGCTATTCCTTCGGTGAAAGAAGTGGCGAACTTTGTCACCAAATCCAACCTTGAAGATGGCGTGGCGTTTGCTATTGAGAAGTATGTGCTGAATTAATCTGTGGGCGGGCAAACAGCATGAATGCGTTTGCCCGCAGCGATTAACAATTTCTGGTCGTGCATAAAATCAGGAACTGGAGTGGTGACGTTACTATATCCAGCGTAAGAGTGACTGGTAGCAGTGCATTAACGAGGCCGCGCGGGACGCCATCTGTTGCTTTGTACTCATAAAATCCCACCGTAAAGGGTTGATGGAAAACCATCACGTTTGAGTAATCCGCTTTTTTATTTTTCTGGTGGATAGAGCCTTTCAAGCCGTCAAGTGCCCAAGTACAACGCCGGGTATCACAAATAAAACCATATTGTGTTGCCAGTGCCTTATCTTCTTCGTTGTTCCAGTCGTAATAGAGCGTAATAGCACCAGAGAATTTCTTATTACTGCTGCTTAAAATAAATTTCGCATTATCATGGACGGTGATTCTTTCGCCATGAATTGCCGGATCGTTCAGCATTTTAACCACATCACCGCCACCCGTGGTCAGCAGGTAGTCCAGCGATTCGCCAACAAAAACATAGCCTTTCGTACCGTTACTATCCTCTGCCAGTGATAAACCCGTAATCGTGTCTGACCGCCATTGCTGGGCATGTGGACGGCTTGCGGTATTAAAAACCAGTCCTGCGGTTAGACATCCGGTCAACGCGAATGCCAAAGAACACAAACCGGCAGCCTTAAAAAATCCCTTAAAATTCAACTTCATGATTAATCCTTTAAACAAGAGTGCTAAGCCGTTGAAAGCATACTCTTATTTCCCTCCTGTTTAGCGCCTGATACCCCTTTTCAGATTTCTGCCCGGCGCATGTCATTTTTTATGTATTGTTCTTTTTGTGATCTAAATTGTAGTACAACAATATAAGTTTGTACTACATTACGCGCACGGCAAACGCGAATGTCATCACGCTGGTACTACAAAATTGCCGCGTTATGCATCGATCGGGGTAAAGTAGAGAAGAACATACAGAGCACAAGGACTCTCCATGACTCTCAATAAAACCGATCGCATTGTCATTACGCTGGGTAAACAGATCGTTCACGGCAAATACGTGCCAGGCTCGCCGCTTCCGGCTGAGGCGGAACTCTGTGAGGAGTTTGCAACCTCGCGCAACATCATCCGTGAAGTGTTCCGTTCGCTGATGGCGAAGCGACTGATTGAAATGAAACGTTATCGCGGGGCGTTTGTAGCACCGCGTAACCAGTGGAATTACCTCGACACTGACGTACTGCAATGGGTGCTGGAAAACGACTACGACCCACGGCTTATCAGTGCAATGAGCGAAGTACGAAATCTGGTGGAACCTGCGATTGCCCGCTGGGCGGCGGAGCGCGCGACCTCCAGCGATCTGGCGCAGATTGAATCGGCACTGAACGAGATGATAGCCAACAATCAGGATCGAGAGGCGTTTAACGAAGCGGATATTCGCTATCACGAGGCGGTACTGCAATCGGTGCATAACCCGGTATTACAGCAACTTAGCATCGCGATCAGTTCGCTGCAGCGGGCGGTTTTTGAACGAACCTGGATGGGCGATGAGGCCAACATGCCGCAAACGCTCCAGGAACATAAGGCGCTGTTCGATGCGATACGGCATCAGGACGGCGATGCGGCAGAGCAGGCGGCGCTTACCATGATCGCCAGCTCGACACGAAGGTTAAAGGAAATCACATGACAGTGTGCTACATCGCAATTGACTGGGGAATATCTCTATAATCCCCAGCGTGTGCCTCTCTCATGACGATAACCACAATGACATGCGTGGTGAAGAAACCCAATTGCACGGCGCGCAGGCACCGGGCAATCCGTAGAACGTACCACGTAGCAGACAGCAGCATTTGTTAAGGCGTATCGAGAGGCAGTGCAATGAAAATCACCAAAATTACCACGTATCGTTTACCTCCCCGTTGGATGTTCCTGAAAATTGAAACCGATGAAGGCGTGGTCGGTTGGGGCGAGCCAGTGATTGAAGGCCGCGCCCGTACGGTTGAAGCGGCAGTTCACGAGCTGGGTGACTATTTGATTGGTCAGGATCCATCGCGCATCAACGACTTATGGCAAGTGATGTATCGCGCCGGATTTTATCGTGGCGGTCCGATCCTGATGAGCGCCATTGCCGGGATTGACCAGGCGTTATGGGATATCAAAGGCAAAGTGCTGAATGCGCCAGTCTGGCAACTGATGGGCGGCCTGGTCCGTGACAAAATCAAAGCCTACAGTTGGGTCGGTGGCGATCGTCCGGCGGATGTTATCGACGGCATTAAAACTCTGCGTGAAATCGGCTTCGATACCTTCAAACTGAACGGTTGTGAAGAACTGGGGCTAATTGATAACTCCCGCGCGATAGATGCGGCAGTCAACACCGTGGCACAAATTCGTGAAGCTTTTGGCAATCAGATTGAGTTTGGTCTTGATTTCCACGGTCGCGTCAGCGCGCCGATGGCGAAAGTACTGATTAAAGAACTGGAACCGTATCGCCCGCTGTTTATTGAAGAGCCGGTGCTGGCGGAACAAGCCGAATACTACCCGAAACTGGCGGCACAGACGCATATCCCACTGGCGGCGGGTGAGCGCATGTTCTCACGCTTCGATTTTAAACGCGTGCTGGAGGCGGGCGGTATTTCGATTCTGCAACCGGATCTCTCCCACGCAGGCGGTATTACCGAATGCTACAAAATTGCCGCAATGGCAGAAGCCTATGATGTGACCCTTGCACCGCACTGTCCGCTCGGACCGATTGCACTGGCGGCTTGCCTGCATATCGACTTTGTTTCCTATAACGCGGTACTTCAGGAACAAAGTATGGGCATTCATTACAACAAAGGCGCGGAGTTACTCGACTTTGTGAAAAACAAAGAAGACTTCAGCATGGTCGGCGGCTTCTTTAAACCGCTAACGAAACCGGGCTTAGGCGTGGAAATCGACGAAGCTAAAGTTATTGAGTTCAGTAAAAATGCCCCGGACTGGCGTAATCCGCTCTGGCGTCATGAAGATAACAGCGTAGCAGAGTGGTAATTCCTGCCACGTAAGCCCCTCATCGGGCACTAAAACAGCAATACAAAAATATAACCCTCTGTACATTACAGGGCATGGTGAGCGGCTTCGCTATGCCCAAAATCTGGAGAAAGCTCGCTATGGATATTCCCGTTAATGCAGCAAAGCCGGGGCGTCGGCGTTATCTGACGCTGGTGATGATCTTTATTACGGTGGTCATTTGTTATGTTGACCGCGCTAACCTGGCCGTGGCTTCCGCCCATATTCAGGAAGAGTTCGGTATTACCAAAGCGCAAATGGGCTATGTATTTTCGGCCTTCGCCTGGCTTTATACGCTATGTCAGATCCCCGGCGGTTGGTTTTTAGATCGCGTAGGTTCACGCGTGACTTATTTTATTGCGATATTTGGCTGGTCAGTGGCGACTTTATTCCAGGCTTTGCCACGGGATTAATGTCATTAATTGGTCTGCGCGCGATAACTGGTATTTTCGAAGCGCCCGCTTTCCCGACCAATAACCGGATGGTGACCAGCTGGTTCCCGGAACATGAACGTGCTTCCGCCGTTGGTTTTTATACGTCTGGTCAGTTTGTCGGTCTGGCGTTTCTGACTCCGCTGCTGAGCTGGATTCAGGAAATGTTGAGCTGGCACTGGGTGTTCATTGTCACTGGTGGTATCGGCATTATCTGGTCGCTGATTTGGTTTAAGGTTTATCAGCCGCCGCGCCTGACCAAAGGCATCAGCAAAGCTGAACTGGATTACATTCGTGATGGCGGCGGTTTGGTGGATGGCGATGCGCCGGTGAAAAAAGAGGCACGTCAGCCGTTAACAGCCAAAGACTGGAAACTGGTGTTCCATCGTAAACTGATTGGCGTCTATCTTGGGCAATTTGCGGTGGCTTCTACACTGTGGTTTTTCTTAACCTGGTTCCCGAACTATTTAACCCAGGAAAAAGGGATCACCGCGCTGAAAGCAGGCTTTATGACCACAGTGCCATTCCTCGCGGCGTTTGTCGGCGTCCTGCTCTCTGGCTGGGTCGCGGATCTGCTGGTACGTAAGGGCTTTTCACTGGGCTTTGCGCGTAAAACGCCGATTATCTGCGGCTTGCTGATCTCCACCTGCATTATGGGCGCTAACTACACCAACGATCCGATGATGATTATGTGCCTGATGGCGCTGGCATTCTTTGGCAACGGATTTGCTTCGATTACCTGGTCGCTGGTTTCTTCTCTGGCACCGATGCGCCTGATTGGTTTAACCGGCGGCGTGTTTAACTTTGCCGGTGGTCTGGGCGGCATCACCGTTCCGCTGGTGGTGGGGTACCTGGCGCAGGGTTACGGTTTCGCACCTGCACTGGTTTATATTTCCGCCGTCGCGTTGATTGGCGCACTCTCTTACATCCTGCTGGTGGGCGATGTGAAGCGCGTTGGATAATCTTTCAACTGTGGAATATGCGCCACACCACTGCGCATAATCCACTTTCTTAAAGCCGGTGCGGTCAGGCATCGGCTTTTTACTATCTTGCCGAAGAGTTTTAAACGCAGTTTGCGGGTGGCGCGCCAGTAGGCGGCGTTGCTCTTCTCCGGCTGCTTCAGTAACACCGAACGAAGAATGTCTGCGCTATCCAGCGCATAGCTAATCCCCTCCAGCGAACTGGCGCTGATAAATCCCGCCGCTTCACCAATCAGAAAGGCATTGTCCTTACCGCAGACAAAATCCTGCCAGCGTGAGGGAAACAGCACCGTGCATTTTTCGTTTTTCACCGCCTTACCAAACTGGAACTGAAAGGCGCTCATTTTCTCTTTCAGTGCTGTGAAACGCGCCTGGCCATCTTTCATCGGATAGGCGCCGCCAAAGATAAAATAACCGTCTTTGCTGATACTCCATGAATAACAGTCAGTTATCGCATTATCAAAGATGCAGGAGTAGAACGGCACCGGATGTTTCTCTGCGAACCACTGCTGGATGGCGACATATTTACGAATCTGATGATCCGGGTAGAGATGTCGCCGCACCATCGAGTTGGCACCATCGGCACCGACCAGATAGCGGGCGGTAATATGCTGCTCCCAGCCGTCTGCACGAAAAATGACATGCCATTTATCATCCTCACGCCAGATTTTCCGGCACAGGCTATCGTGGTAAATCTCAACGCTGGCGGGGATCAGTGATTTCATCCACAAGTCGAAAGCGTGGCGATTAATATTGATATAGCTTCGCTGGTAGTTACGCGTGAGAGATGCGGCGACGTCGACGGTTTTGACGCTGAAAATCTGCGGGTTGGCGATCACATCGACAGGAAGCGTCAGTCCATCGCGAATAAAAGATCGCTGCGCGTCCGGTGCCAGCAGACCGCCGCAAGGCTTGCTGAAACCTTCAGTACCATGCTGGTGCTTTTTATCCAGCGCGATCACCTGCATTCTGCCTGCTAACTTTCGCGCCAACGCCGACCCTGCCGGGCCGAGGCCAATAATCGCCACGTCAAAATGTTCCATCTTTTCACTCACATTCATCACGATGGCAAAAGACTAATGTCTGAAAGTGAAGTCCTTGTGAAGTATGATGGCGGGAACCGTTTTGTATCAGGACCGCGCCATGAAACAGATAACCTTTGCTCCCCGTAATCACCTGCTCACCAATACCAATACCTGGACGCCCGACAGCCAGTGGCTGGTGTTTGACGTGCGTCCTTCTGGCGCGTCGTTTACCGGTGAGACCATTGAGCGTGTGAATATCCATACCGGCGAGGTCGAGGTTATCTACCGCGCGTCACAGGGCGCGCACGTCGGCGTGGTGACCGTTCATCCGAAGTCAGAGAAGTATGTCTTCATCCACGGCCCTGAAAATCCTGATGAAACATGGTATTACGATTTCCATCACCGTCGTGGCGTGGTTGTTGAAGGCGGCAAGATGAGCAATCTCGATGCAATGGATATTACCGTTCCGTACACTCCAGGGGCGTTACGCGGCGGCAGTCATGTACATGTCTTTAGCCCAAACGGTGAAATGGTGAGTTTTACCTATAACGACCACGTGCTGCATGAACGCGATCCAGCGCTGGATTTGCGAAACGTCGGGGTGGCAGCGCCGTTTGGTCCGGTCAATGTGCAAAAGCAGCATCCGCGTGAATACAGCGGTAGCCACTGGTGCGTGCTGGTGAGTAAAACAACGCCCACGCCGCAGCCGGGCAGCGATGAAATCAATCGTGCTTATGAAGAAGGATGGGTAGGAAACCACGCTCTGGCGTTTATTGGCGATACGCTTTCGCAAAAGGGCGAGAAAGTGCCGGAGCTGTATATTGTTGAATTGCCGCAAGATGAAAACGGCTGGAAATTGCCGGGCGACGCGCCGTTAAGCGGAACGGAATCAACTCTGCCCGCGCCACCGCGTGGCGTCGTGCAGCGACGTTTAACCTTTACCCACCATCGGGCTTATCCGGGGTTAGTCAACGTCCCGCGCCACTGGGTGCGGTGTAACCCGCAAGGAACGCAAATCGCGTTTTTAATGCGTGATGATCACGGTATTGTGCAACTGTGGCTTATCTCGCCACAGGGCGGCGAACCGCGCCAGTTAACCCATAACAAAACGGATATTCAGTCAGCATTCAACTGGCATCCATCGGGAGAATGGCTGGGCGTTGTGCTGGATAACCGTATTGCCTGCGTACACGCGCAAAGCGGTACGGTTGAGTATTTAACCGAAAACCACGCCAACCCACCTTCGGCGGACGCGGTGGTCTTCTCGCCGGATGGTCAATGGCTGGCGTGGATGGAAGCCGGCCAGTTGTGGATAACCAAAACTGGCCGCTAAATCAGTTCACGGGCATTCTGGCTGGTGGAATGACGGCATTGATGGCTTGCGCGTCGGCTTCGCTTTTTTCCACGCGCGAGCGCACTGAACTGTCTTTGCGGAACGCATCCCATGGCAGAAGTAGCGTATCCATGACTGCGGTAAATGGCATATCGAGAATTGCCAGCGATTTGGTTCCCCAGTTTGTTGTGTCATCACCAATCATGGTGGCACTGGCGCGGGTGCCGGGATACGTTCCCTCCTTCCCCCCGGTATGGGACATTACGCTGGAGCATCCTCCGAGTAATGCCATTCCGCTGCATATCATGAACGCTAACAACACATTTCTTATCATAATAAATTCATCTGTTGATCGTGGGTGTTGGCATGATGTGTTATAGCGATCCCTTGCTGAAAATAACATCATCATTACGTTGCACTGTGGCGGCTATCGCACTTTAACGTTTCGTGCTGCCCCCCAGTCTATGCAATAGACCACAAACTGCAAAAAAAAGTCCGTCGAAAAGACTTGAAAAGTGCATATCCAGACCCATTTTTATACCGTAGCCAATGAGAACACGCCTGATGGGTGTTCTGGCTATCCGACCTGTCCATTGTGGAAGGTCTTACATTCTCGCTGATTTCAGGAGCTATTAATTATGCGTAACTTTGATTTATCCCCGCTTTACCGTTCTGCTATTGGATTTGATCGTTTGTTTAACCACTTAGAAAACAACCAGAGCCAGAGTAATGGCGGCTACCCTCCGTACAATGTTGAACTGGTAGACGAAAACCATTACCGCATTGCTATCGCGGTGGCTGGCTTTGCCGAAAGTGAACTGGAAATTACCGCCCAGGACAATCTGCTGGTGGTGAAAGGTGCTCACGCCGACGAACAAAAAGAGCGCACCTATCTGTACCAGGGCATCGCTGAACGCAACTTTGAACGTAAATTCCAGTTAGCTGAGAACATTCATGTTCGTGGTGCTAACTTGGTAAATGGTTTGCTGTATATCGATCTCGAACGCGTGATTCCGGAAGCGAAAAAACCGCGCCGTATCGAAATCAACTAATTCCCTAAGGCCGCAGTGCGCGGCCTGACATTTGATGCTCGCCGTCAGGGAGCATATGCGAATCTTCGGATTTGCAGGTACTTACTCGCTTCTTAGAAGGAGAAATGACTATGCGTAACTTCGATTTATCCCCACTGATGCGTCAATGGATCGGTTTTGACAAACTGGCCAACGCACTGCAAAACGCCGGTGAAAGCCAGAGCTTCCCGCCGTACAACATTGAGAAAAGCGACGATAACCACTACCGCATTACCCTTGCGCTGGCAGGTTTTCGTCAGGAAGATTTAGAGATTCAACTGGAAGGAACGCGCCTGAGCGTAAAAGGCACGCCGGAGCAGCCAAAAGAAGAGAAGAAATGGCTGCATCAAGGGCTTATGAATCAGCCGTTTAGCCTGAGCTTTACGCTGGCTGAAAATATGGAAGTCTCTGGCGCAACCTTCGTTAATGGTTTACTGCATATTGATTTAATTCGTAATGAGCCTGAACCCATCGCAGCGCAGCGTATCGCTATCAGCGAACGTCCCGCGTTAAATAGCTAATTAGCTATTCTCTTTGCCCCGCCAGTTTGGTGGGGCTTTTTTTTGCCTGCAATCTTCAACAATGTTTTAATTTTCGCCAATTTAAGATGTTCCGGCACTTTCTTTACCGTGATAATGTGCGCCATAAGGCAAATCTGCTTCACCGATTCAGCCATAATCCGTAGCAATTAAAATGTTATTTCAAGAGAAATGGACGATGAGTGATATAGCATTAACGGTCAGTATTCTGGCTTTGGTGGCGGTCGTCGGGTTGTTTATCGGCAACGTCAAGTTTCGCGGTGTTGGATTGGGCATTGGCGGCGTGCTGTTCGGTGGGATCATCGTCGGCCATTTTGTTTCACAGGCGGGGATGACATTAAGCAGCGACATGCTGCATGTTATCCAGGAATTTGGTCTGATCCTGTTCGTTTATACTATCGGTATTCAGGTGGGGCCGGGCTTCTTTGCCTCGTTGCGTGTCTCCGGATTACGCCTCAATTTGTTTGCTGTTTTAGTTGTCATCATTGGTGGCCTGGTCACCGCTATCCTGCATAAACTGTTCGATATTCCACTTCCCGTGGTACTGGGGATTTTCTCCGGTGCGGTCACCAATACACCAGCGCTGGGTGCAGGTCAGCAGATCTTACGCGACCTGGGGACACCAATGGAGATGGTCGATCAGATGGGGATGAGCTATGCGATGGCTTATCCATTTGGGATTTGCGGCATTTTGTTCACTATGTGGATGCTGCGGGTTATTTTCCGCGTCAATGTTGAGACTGAGGCGTTGCAACACGAGTCCACGCGGACTAACGGTAGCGTGCTGATCAGGACCATTAACATCCGTGTTGATAACCCTAACTTACATAATTTAGCGATTAAAGATGTACCGATTCTCAATGGCGATAAAGTTATCTGCTCGCGATTGAAACGAGAGGAAACCCTCAAAGTACCTTCTCCGGAAACCATTATTCAGTTGGGCGATTTGCTTCATCTGGTGGGACAGCCTGCGGATTTACATAATGCGCAATTGGTGATTGGTCAGGAAGTGGATACCTCGCTGTCGACGAAAGGCACCGATCTGCGCGTCGAACGCGTCGTGGTCACCAATGAGAATGTGCTTGGTAAACGTATTCGCGACCTGCACTTTAAGGAGCGCTATGACGTCGTTATTTCGCGCCTGAACCGTGCTGGCGTTGAATTAGTTGCAAGTAGCGATATTAGCCTGCAATTTGGCGATATTCTCAACCTGGTTGGACGCCCGTCCGCGATTGATGCCGTTGCTAATGTATTAGGTAATGCGCAGCAAAAATTGCAACAGGTACAAATGTTACCGGTGTTTATTGGTATTGGGCTTGGCGTATTGTTGGGCTCCATTCCGGTGTTTGTGCCTGGATTCCCGGCTGCGTTGAAGTTGGGGCTGGCGGGTGGTCCGCTGATTATGGCGCTGATCCTCGGGCGTATCGGTAGCATTGGTAAGCTTTACTGGTTTATGCCGCCAAGTGCCAACCTGGCGCTGCGCGAACTGGGTATCGTACTGTTTCTCTCGGTAGTTGGCCTGAAATCCGGCGGCGATTTTATCCATACACTGGTGGATGGGGAAGGGTTAAGCTGGATAGGCTATGGCGCATTGATTACTGCAATTCCGCTGATCACGGCTGGCATTCTGGCGCGGATGTTAGTCAAAATGAATTATCTCACGATGTGCGGGATGCTCGCGGGTTCAATGACCGATCCTCCGGCGCTGGCGTTTGCCAATAATCTTCATCCTACCAGTGGTGCGGCGGCGCTCTCTTACGCCACGGTGTATCCGTTAGTCATGTTCCTGCGCATTATCACACCGCAGTTACTGGCGGTGCTTTTCTGGAGTATCGGCTAACTCCTTTTTGGGTGGAGTTACCGTCAATGGTACTCCACCTGGTATTCACAATGCATTTCTGAACATTACCGCGTTGCTTAAACCAGTGAACCGCCGGTCAGGAAGGAAAAGATAAGGAATATCAGCAAAATGCTGCACACGATGCCGATACCAAAAAGCAAGGTATGGAAAGCCAGCGTCCCGCCGCCAAATACCAATGCGCCTCGAATGCCCCAGCGATTTTCCTTACGCATACCGCCAATAAATGCGCAAAGTAGCGCAGCAATGGCCAGTGCGATACCGCTTTGATCGAGGATTTTATCGACATCAACCGTCTCTTTTTTCTCCACCGTAGTAATTTTTTCACCTTTTATTCCGGCGAGGAGACCTCTTTTAATTTCAGCCGTTTTGTCCGCCACGATGCTTTCCAGCGTTGGTGGTGGCGCGGCAAAAGGGCCGAATGAAAAGTGGATAATACCCATCAATAAAGCGATGGCACCGAACAGCATGCCCAGTGAACTGCTTTTATTTTGCGCTATGATACCCATCTGACCTCCTTGTAATGGATGGCAAAAGCATATCAGGAAACGGGCGGACGAAATTCTTAAAAATAACCGCTAAATGCAGAGCGTTAGTGAAAGTGCAAAGGAGCAACAATGAAAATTTCCCGCCTCGGAGAAGCGCCTGATTACCGCTTTTCGTTGGCTAATGAACGTACATTTCTGGCATGGATCCGTACCGCGTTGGGATTTCTGGCGGCGGGCGTCGGGCTGGATCAACTTGCGCCAGACTTCGCCACGCCCGTCATTCGTGAGCTGCTGGCGTTATTGTTATGCCTGTTTTCCGGCGGGTTAGCGATGTATGGCTATCTGCGCTGGTTACGCAATGAAAAAGCGATGCGTCTGAAAGAGGACTTACCCTATAGCAACAGCTTATTAATCATCAGTTTAATATTGATGATCGTAGCGGTAATAGTCATGGGGCTGGTGCTGTATGCCGGATAGTCGCAAAGCCAGACGCATTGCTGATCCCGGACTTCAGCCAGAACGGACATCGTTGGCGTGGTTTCGCACCATGCTGGGCTATGGCGCGCTGATGGCGCTGGCAATTAAACACAACTGGCATCAGGCCGGCGCGTTGTTCTGGATTTCTATTGGCATCCTCGCCATTGTGGCATTAATACTTTGGCGCTATACCCGTAATCGTAATTTAATGGATGTGACTAATAGTGATTTTTCTCAATTTAACGTCATCCGTGACAAATTTATGATCTCCCTCGCGGTGTTATCTCTTGCAATACTGTTTGCTGTAACGCATATACATCAACTAATCGTATTGATTGAGAGAGTCGCATGACAGGAAGTCAGGTTGTAAATGCTGAAGAGGACAGGCATAAACTGGTTGTAGAGTATAAAGATGCGCTACAACCTGCCGATTTTTATCAGAATTTCAAACAGCGGGGTCTTCGCTCCGTGCAACTTATTCCCCATATAGAATTTGATGACCGGGGCGAGCTGACAGCTTCTTCGGTGACGGCTGAACTGTGGGGACAATTTTTAATCGCACTGTTCGAGCATTGGGTGCGTGCAGATATTGGTCGTATATCAGTCGAACTTTTTGACGCCACGCTGCAAAAATGGTGCGGGAGCGAAAACGTACAACTTCGGCGGGAGTGTCAGGTGTGCGACTGGCATCGCTTGTGCCGGCATTCCCAGGAGGATTCTCCTGGCAACGTGCTTTGTGTTGGCTATCAAGCTTTTTATTCCCACTCTGCGCCGCACATGCGGGTGATGCGTGACCTGATAAAGCAGCATCGTTCTCCCATGGAGTTGATGACGATGCTGCGGTGACGTGAGCTTAAACAGGCTGCCCCTGATGCGACATCCGCGTCGCCAGCGGTAGCCAGCACAGCACGATCAACAATCCCATTAAGGTCATCAACAACCCCAGGCTGCTCTGACCGGTTTGCGGCAGCATCGCGGAGAGCGACGCCAGCACGCCGGAACCAATGTTTTGCAGGCCGCCGACCAGCGCACCAGCCGTGCCAGCCAGGAAGGGGAATGGCTCCATTGCGCCACTGGTTGCGAGCGGAAACAGCATCCCGGCACCGAAAAAGAACAGCGCGGCGGGAACGAGCAACGTCCAGACATTCATCACGCTAAACCAGCCGGGGATCCACATCATCATTCCTGCCAACAGGCAGCAGATAACCGACTGCCACATTAACGTAGAGAAGCGTTTATTCGGTCGACCAGCAAACCATGCGCCGAAGAATGCCGCTGGAATTGGCAGAATAAACAAAATACTGACTGTCATACTGCTTAACCCTAACACTGCACCCATCAACACACCGGAACAGGCTTCGAAAGCGGCAATCCCTGCCAGACCACCAATTAACATCAGCAAATAGCAGTTAAAGCTGCCATTGCCAAAGAGTGTTTTATAACTGGTGAGCAGGCGCGTACGCGGCGCATCGACAGGGCGTGTTTCCGGCATCCAGCGCGCCATGCTGAACGTCACACTGGCACAAAGCACCAGTAAAAACAGATAACAGGCCCGCCAGCTCCACAGGGTATTCAGCAGGCCGCCAATGAGTGGTGCGAGCAACGGACTTACGAGAATCCCCATATTTAACATGCTATTAGCGTGACGAAGCTGCGTCCGTTCATATAAATCACGCGGCAATGTACGCGCCATTACGCCGCCGACCCCGGTCCCCATCCCCTGAATCGCACTGGCGGCAATTAACACCGTCAGGCTGGAAGTGGTGACTGCCACCAGTGTCGCCAACATAAAAATGGACATTCCGACGAGGATCACCGGGCGGCGTCCCACCCTGTCGGAAATTGGGCCATAAAATAGTTGTGAGATACCGTAGGTCAGCAGATAAGCGCCCATTACGCTCTGCACCGCCCCTTCACGGACGTTGAGATCTTGTGCCATATCGGCAATAGCAGGAATATAAATAGTTTGTGCCATCTGACCGACGGCCACGAGTAATACCAACATCAATAATAAATTGACGTTTCTATGCCTTTTCATTATCACGGACGCTTTTAAAAATATATTTAGAATAAGTTACTACGCATTCGAATAAATGCAGGAGAGGAATCTATCACATTGATAAATGTTAGCCAGATATATATACGGAATGATGAATAACAAAACGGCAGAAAATATAAACAACAGCGGCAATAAATGTTGCCGGAAGGACTTTGGCTTAAATAAATACTGTGGGCCGGATAAGATGCGTCAGCATCGCATACGACACCAATCTGCCAGCAGAATATGAAAGGGGAGCGGTTTCCCGCTCCCCTTTAGTGCGGCTTGAATCTGAATCACTTCAGGTATTTCAGAACAGCATCAAGCAGTTGCAGTGCAGCAACAATGAGTTTGAGGATAAGAATGGCAATATCCACCAGGCTCATACGCGTCTCCTGTGGTTCAGGAGCACTGCCAGCTGACGTACCTTTCCGCTGCCTGTTGCCAGCTGTTGCGCACGCAGCTTCTTCAGAAGAAACGTTGTGCTTGTTGACATAACACAGTGTGCTCACGCGGGGTTAAGGCGCTGACGGCACCACCCGTTTCAGCCAGGACTTAGTGCGCCGGGTAACGATGCGGCCCCGCATAACACATTGCGTACAGTGATATTATAGAATTATACTGTATAAATAAACAGTAAAAATTAGACAAAATCAAAACTGTGATCGATACTCAATTATGCGCTAAATAAGTCAAAATTCGTGCCGAAATTGCGCGTTCTGCGCGGAACACGTATACTTTCAGTGTTGACATAACACAGTGTGCTTTGCGGTTACCAGCCGCGGGCGACTGACAAAACCTCGCTCCGGCGGGGTTTTTTGTTACCTGCGTTTCAGTACAAAACGTGATCGACTCCCCAATTATTCCTTGATGAAAAATTTTCCATTGTCTCCCCTGTAAAGCTGTGCTTGTATAAATATTGTTAAACACAAAACCAACAAGGTCCCCAATGATTACTTCCATGCTCAACGCGAAACTACTACCAACTGCGCCATCCGCCGCAGTGGTCGTCGTGCGTGTGGTGGTGGTCGTCGGCAATGCGCCGTAGGGACTGGAACAACACACGATTCCAAAACCCCGCCGGCGCAAACCGGGCGGGGTTTTTCGTTTAAACACCTCCCGGAAAGTCGGCCCAGAAGAAAAGGACTGGAGCATGGCAAGTTCGGGCACAACATCGACACGTAAGCGTTTTACCGGCGCAGAATTTATCGTTCATTTTCTGGAACAGCAGGGCATTAAGATTGTGACGGGGATTCCGGGCGGTTCGATTCTCCCTGTTTACGACGCCTTAAGCCAAAGCACGCAAATCCGCCATATTCTGGCCCGTCATGAACAGGGCGCGGGCTTTATCGCCCAGGGAATGGCGCGTACCGACGGCAAACCGGCGGTCTGTATGGCCTGTAGCGGGCCAGGTGCGACTAACCTGGTGACCGCCATTGCCGATGCGCGGCTGGACTCCATTCCGCTGATTTGCATCACCGGCCAGGTTCCCGCCTCGATGATCGGCACCGACGCCTTCCAGGAAGTGGACACCTACGGCATCTCTATCCCCATCACCAAACACAACTATCTGGTCAGACATATCGAAGAACTCCCGCAGGTCATGAGCGATGCCTTCCGCATTGCGCAATCAGGCCGCCCTGGCCCGGTGTGGATAGACATTCCTAAGGATGTACAAACGGCGGTTTTTGAAATTGAAGAACAGCCCGCGGCGGCAGAAAAAGCCGCCGCGCCCGCCTTTAGCGAAGAAAGCATTCGTGACGCTGCGGCAATGATTAACGCCGCCAAACGCCCGGTGCTTTATCTGGGGGGCGGTGTCATTAACGCGCCCGCGCGGGTGCGTGAGCTGGCTGAGAAAGCGCAGCTGCCCACCACCATGACCTTAATGGCGCTGGGCATGTTGCCAAAAGCACATCCGCTGTCGCTGGGCATGCTGGGGATGCACGGCGTGCGCAGCACCAACTATATCTTGCAGGAGGCGGACCTGCTGATTGTTCTCGGTGCGCGTTTTGATGACCGGGCAATTGGCAAAACTGAAGAGTTCTGCCCGAATGCCAAAATTATTCATGTGGATATCGACCGCGCGGAGCTGGGTAAAGTTAAGCAACCGCACGTGGCGATTCAGGCGGATGTTGATGATGTGCTGGCGCAGCTGATCCCACAGGTGGAAGCCCAGCCGCGTGCAGAGTGGCACCAACTGGTGGCGGATTTGCAGCGCGAGTTCCCGTGTCCTATTCCGAAAGCGTGCGATCCATTAACACATTACGGGCTGATTAACGCCGTTGCCGCCTGTGTCGATGACAACGCGATTATCACCACCGACGTGGGTCAGCATCAGATGTGGACAGCGCAGGCCTATCCGCTCAATCGACCACGTCAGTGGCTGACTTCTGGTGGGCTGGGAACGATGGGCTTCGGTTTACCCGCAGCGATAGGTGCGGCGCTGGCTAACCCGGATCGCAAAGTGTTGTGTTTCTCCGGCGACGGCAGCCTGATGATGAATATTCAGGAGATGGCGACCGCCAGTGAAAACCAGCTGGATGTCAAAATCATCCTGATGAATAACGAAGCGCTGGGACTGGTGCATCAGCAACAGAGTCTGTTCTACAAGCAGGGAGTTTTTGCGGCCACCTATCCGGGAAAAATCAACTTTATGCAAATTGCGGCCGGGTTCGGCCTCGAAACCTGCGATTTGAATAATGAAACCGATCCGCAGGCGGCATTACAGGAAATTATCAATCGCCCTGGTCCGGCGCTGATCCACGTACGCATTGATGCCGAAGAAAAAGTGTACCCAATGGTGCCGCCAGGCGCGGCAAATACTGAAATGGTGGGGGAATAAGCCATGCAAAACACAACTCATGACAACGTGATTCTGGAACTCACCGTTCGCAACCATCCCGGTGTAATGACCCACGTGTGTGGGCTTTTTGCCCGTCGTGCTTTTAACGTCGAAGGCATTCTTTGTCTGCCGATTCAGAACAGTGATAAAAGCCACATCTGGCTACTGGTCAATGACGATCAGCGACTGGAACAAATGATAAGCCAAATCGACAAACTGGAGGATGTGGTGAAAGTGCAGCGTAATCAGTCTGACCCGACAATGTTTAACAAGATAGCCGTATTTTTTCAGTAACCGCTCAAGGCTTGAACAGTGGCGCGCTTATCGTTAAGGTAAGCGCGTTTTTTTTACCCGCCAGGACAAGACCATGATAACCGTTGCCCTTATAGACGATCACCTTATCGTCCGCTCCGGCTTTGCGCAGCTGCTGGGGCTGGAACCTGATTTGCAGGTAGTTGCCGAGTTTGGTTCCGGGCGTGAGGCGCTGACTGGCTTACCTGGGCGCGGTGTGCAGGTGTGTATTTGCGATATCTCAATGCCGGATATTTCCGGGCTGGAGCTGTTAAGCCAGCTACCGAAAGGTATGGCGACAATTATGCTCTCCGTTCACGACAGTCCGGCGCTGGTTGAACAGGCGCTTAACGCGGGGGCGCGCGGCTTTCTCTCTAAACGCTGTAGCCCGGACGAGCTGATCGCTGCCGTGCATACGGTTGCAACTGGCGGCTGTTATCTGACGCCGGATATCGCTATTAAACTGGCATCGGGCCGTCAGGACCCGCTAACCAAACGCGAACGCCAGGTGGCAGAAAAACTGGCGCAAGGGATGGCGGTGAAAGAGATTGCCGCCGAACTGGGGTTGTCGCCAAAAACTGTGCATGTACATCGTGCCAATCTGATGGAAAAACTGGGCGTCAGCAACGACGTTGAACTGGCGCGCCGCATGTTTGATGGCTGGTGATGAAGACATTTTTCTCCCGCTTAAATACTGTAGTTTCCTGCTTTTTTATCTTCTCTGCCGCATGGTTTTGCCTGTGGAGTATCAGCCTGCACCTGGTTGAACGACCGGATCTGGCGGTATTGCTGTTTCCGTTCGGTCTGCGACTGGGGCTGATGTTGCAATGCCCGCGCAGATACTGGCTGGTGCTGATGGGCGCAGAATGGCTGCTGATTTACTGGCTGACGCAGGCGGTTGGGTTAACGCATGATCCGTTATTGATGATCGGTAGTTTGCTGACGTTACTTCCTGTGGCGTTGATTTCCCGCTATCGCCACCAGCGCGACTGGCGCACGTTGCTGTTACAGGGCGCGGCACTGACGGCGGCGGCGTTATTACAGTCATCCCCCTGGCTTTGGCATGGGTACGGAAACGAGCCCTGGAACGCCCTACTGATGACCTTAACCGGCGGCCTGACGCTGGCCCCCATTTGCCTGGTGTTCTGGCACTATCTGGCGAATAACACCTGGCTGCCGCTGGGGCCATCGCTGGTTTCCCAGCCGATCAACTGGCGTGGTCGGCATCTGGTCTGGTATTTGCTGTTGTTTGTTATCAGCCTGTGGTTGCAACTGGGGCTGCCGAACGAACTTTCGCGCTTTACCCCGTTTTGTCTGGCGCTGCCGATTATCGCCCTGGCCTGGCACTATGGCTGGCAAGGGGCGCTGATTGCGACGCTGATGAACGCCATCGCGCTGATCGCCAGTCAGACCTGGCGCGATCATCCGGTCGATTTATTGCTTTCGCTGCTGGTGCAAAGCCTCACTGGCCTGTTACTGGGCGCAGGCATCCAGCGGTTGCGCGAGCTTAACCAGTCGCTGCAAAAGGAACTGGCACGTAATCAACATCTTGCCGAGCGGTTGCTTGAAACCGAAGAGAGTGTGCGTCGCGACGTAGCGCGTGAACTGCACGATGATATCGGCCAGACCATCACCGCCATTCGTACTCAGGCTGGCATTGTCCAGCGGCTGGCGGCGGATAACGCCAGTGTGAAACAGAGCGGACAGCTCATCGAACAACTGTCGCTGGGCGTTTACGACGCGGTGCGCCGTTTGTTAGGGCGGTTACGTCCGCGCCAGTTGGATGATCTGACCCTGGAGCAGGCCATCCGTTCATTGATGCGGGAAATGGAGCTGGAAGGGCGCGGCATTGTCAGTCATCTCGAATGGCGGATAGATGAATCAGCGCTAAGTGAGAACCAGCGCGTAACCCTATTTCGTATCTGTCAGGAGGGGCTGAACAACATTGTGAAACATGCAGATGCCAGTGCGGTTATCCTGCAAGGCTGGCAGCAGGATGAGCGTTTAATGCTGGTGATTGAAGACGATGGTAGTGGTTTGCCGCCAGGTTCCGGGCAGCAAGGTTTTGGCTTGACCGGAATGCGCGAGCGCGTAACGGCGCTGGGCGGCACATTGACCATTTCCTGCCTGCACGGCACGCGTGTCAGCGTTTCTCTACCTCAACGTTATGTTTAAGGCTTGATGATGTTGCCGTTTCTGAAAGCACCTGCCGACGCACCGCTGATCAGCGATAAAAGTGAAATTGATGCTCGCTACCGCTACTGGCGTCGGCATATTTTGCTGACCATCTGGCTGGGCTATGCGCTGTTTTACTTCACGCGTAAAAGTTTTAACGCCGCCGTACCAGAAATCCTTGCCAACGGCGTGCTCAGCCGTAGCGATATCGGCCTGTTAGCAACGCTGTTTTACATTACCTACGGCGTATCGAAATTTGTCTCCGGCATTGTCAGTGACCGCTCTAATGCCCGCTATTTTATGGGGATTGGGCTTATCGCCACTGGCATCATCAACATTCTGTTTGGCTTCTCCACCTCGTTGTGGGCGTTTGCCGTGCTGTGGGTGCTGAACGCCTTTTTCCAGGGCTGGGGTTCGCCGGTTTGTGCGCGTCTGTTGACTGCCTGGTATTCTCGTACCGAGCGCGGCGGTTGGTGGGCGCTATGGAATACGGCGCATAACGTCGGCGGTGCGCTCATTCCCATTGTGATGGCAGCGAGCGCGCTGCATTACGGCTGGCGTGCCGGGATGATGATTGCCGGTTGTATGGCGATAGTCGTGGGGATTTTTCTTTGTTGGCGGCTGCGCGATCGCCCGCAGGCGTTAGGTTTACCGGCGGTCGGAGAATGGCGGCACGATGCGCTGGAAATCGCCCAACAACAAGAAGGGGCGGGGCTGACGCGTAAAGAGATCCTCACCAAATATGTGTTGCTGAATCCGTATATCTGGCTGCTTTCGTTCTGTTATGTGCTGGTCTATGTGGTTCGTGCGGCGATCAACGACTGGGGCAACCTGTATATGTCCGAGACGCTGGGCGTCGATCTGGTCACGGCGAATACGGCAGTAACGATGTTTGAACTGGGCGGGTTTATCGGTGCGCTGGTAGCCGGTTGGGGCTCGGACAAACTGTTTAACGGCAACCGTGGGCCGATGAATTTGATTTTTGCTGCGGGGATTTTGCTTTCCGTCGGCTCGCTGTGGTTGATGCCATTTGCCAGCTACGTGATGCAGGCAACCTGCTTCTTCACCATTGGTTTTTTTGTCTTTGGCCCGCAGATGTTAATCGGTATGGCAGCGGCAGAGTGTTCCCACAAAGAGGCGGCAGGTGCGGCGACGGGGTTTGTCGGCTTGTTTGCTTATCTGGGGGCGTCGCTTGCCGGTTGGCCGCTGGCGAAAGTGCTGGATACCTGGCACTGGAGTGGTTTTTCGTGGTTATCGCCATTGCCGCCGGGGTTTCGGCACTGTTGTTACTGCCCTTTTTGAACGCCCAGGCACCACGCGAAGCGTGATGCATCTCACTTTTCTACCTCATATCCGGCAAAACTAAGAAATTTTCCTGGTTTTGCCTGGACGCTATCTCAAGCCTGATTTGCTGCAGGTTTTTACAATGCCATCATTCGTTAATTCTTTCCCAAAATAATTCAAGTTGCAGGAACGCGAGCAGCTAAGGCACCTGCGGCCTGAAGTATGAAGGGAAATCAGGAGTAACCCATGCTGGCTTTCTTAAACCAGGTTCGCAAGCCGACCCTGGATCTTCCGCTCGAAGTGCGGCGCAAAATGTGGTTCAAACCGTTCATGCAATCCTATCTGGTGGTCTTTATTGGCTACCTGACGATGTACCTGATTCGCAAGAACTTCAACATCGCACAGAACGACATGATCTCGACCTACGGGTTGAGCATGACGCAGCTGGGGATGATTGGCCTGGGCTTCTCCATCACTTACGGCGTGGGTAAAACGCTGGTTTCCTACTACGCCGACGGCAAAAATACCAAACAATTCCTGCCGTTCATGCTGATCTTGTCCGCTATTTGTATGCTGGGCTTCAGCGCCAGCATGGGCAGCGGCTCGGTTAGCCTGTTCCTGATGATTGCCTTCTACGCCTTAAGCGGTTTTTTCCAGAGCACTGGCGGTTCATGCAGTTACTCCACGATTACCAAATGGACGCCGCGTCGTAAGCGCGGGACCTTCCTCGGTTTCTGGAACATTTCCCACAACCTCGGCGGCGCGGGGGCGGCGGGTGTGGCGCTATTCGGCGCAAATTACCTGTTCGACGGTCACGTGATCGGCATGTTTATCTTCCCGTCGATTATCGCGTTGATTGTCGGTTTTATCGGTCTGCGTTATGGCAGCGACTCCCCTGAAGCGTATGGTCTTGGCAAAGCTGAAGAACTATTCGGTGAAGAGATCAGCGAAGAGGACAAAGAGACGGAATCCACCGATATGACCAAGTGGCAGATCTTTGTCGAATATGTTTTGAAAAACAAAGTGATCTGGCTGCTGTGCTTCGCCAATATCTTCCTGTACGTGGTACGCATTGGTATCGACCAGTGGTCAACCGTGTACGCTTTTCAGGAACTGAAACTTTCTAAATCGGTGGCGATTCAGGGCTTTACGCTGTTTGAAGCCGGTGCTCTGGTTGGCACGCTGCTGTGGGGCTGGCTCTCTGACCTGGCGAACGGGCGCCGTGGCCTGGTGGCGTGTGTTGCACTGGCGCTGATTATCGCCACGCTTGGTGTGTATCAACACGCCAGCAACCAATATATCTATCTGGCTTCTCTCTTTGCATTAGGTTTCCTGGTATTTGGTCCGCAACTGTTGATTGGCGTGGCGGCTGTTGGCTTCGTACCGAAAAAAGCGATCGGCGCTGCCGATGGGATTAAAGGCACTTTCGCCTACCTGATTGGTGACAGCTTTGCCAAATTAGGTCTGGGAATGATTGCCGATGGTACGCCAGTGTTCGGCCTCACCGGCTGGGCAGGCACCTTCGCCGCACTGGATATCGCCGCTATTGGCTGTATCTGCCTGATGGCGATAGTCGCGGTGATGGAAGAACGAAAAATCCGCCGCGAGAAAAAAATTCAGCAGTTGACAGTGGCATAAACGTAACTGGTGACTTTTGCCCGGCATGACGCCGGGCTTTTTTTTATTATTCAGAGATTTCCAGCGCGGTGAAGGCAAACTTCTCGCCATCAAACAGCCCCTGACTGGTCAGTTTCAATGCGGGGATCACCGGCAGGGAAAGAAACGCCATCTGAATAAACGGTTCATCGGGTAACGGACCACATTCACGGGCAGCGACTTTTAACGCGTCAATTTGCTCTGCCAGCGACTGCGCCGTGTCGGTGCTCATCAGCCCGGCAATGGGCAACGGCAGATGACTCTGTACCTGGCTGTTACGGACCACGCACAGCCCGCCGCCATCCTGAATCACCTGATTGACCGCCAGCGCCATCTCTTCTGCGCTACGACCGATCACCACAATATTATGGCTGTCATGGCTGACTGTCGCTGCCAGCGCGCCTTCATTCAGGCCAAAGCCGCCGAGCAAACCACAGGCCGGAGCCAGACGTTGCCCGTAACGCTCAAGTACGGCAATAAAGCACACATCATCGCGATCAAAACCATTTTCGCTGTAGACGCTGGAGCGGGAGTGCGTGATCAGTTCGTTATGGATGACATCAATGACGCGATAGCGTTTTCCGGGGGTAAATTGCAGGGCAAAGTCGCTGGCGGAAACTGGCTGGCGATCAATGGTATTGCCATATGGCGGGGCGGATTGTGCCAGTCTCGCCGACTCTTCTGCCTGCAAGGTTTGTGCGTCAATCGGTTCGCCTTTCACCAGTACCTGTTGCACTGTGACTTTACGCGCGTCACTTAATAGGACAATGTCGGCCTGCTTGCCGGGAGCCAGTAAACCGAGATGATTCAGACCAAAATGGCGCGCCGTCGACCAGCTGGCTACGCGATATGCCACATGCAACGGCACATTGTGTTGTTCAATCAGTCGGCGAATTAAGGCGTCGATATGCCCTTCGTGAGCGATTTCCCACGGGTTACGGTCATCAGTACAAAGCATGCACTGTGGGCTGTTAAATTCGGTGATCAACGGAGCCAGCGCGTTGAGATTGCGGGCAGCGGACCCTTCGCGGATCATCAACGACATGCCGAGTTGTAATTTCCGACGGCCTTCTTCCAGCAAATAGCTCTCATGGCAGTTTTCAATACCGGCAGCAATATAGGCGTTAAGTTCTTTACCGCCTAAACCAGGGCAGTGACCGTCCAGAGTCAGATGGCGAAAGGCGTCCAGTTTATCGAGCAGCGCATTTTGTCCGCTAATTACACCAGGGTAGTCCATCATTTCGGCCAGACCAGTAACCTGCGGATGGTCGCGCCAGGCGAGCATCTGTTCGAGGGTAAAACTGGCACCGTTAACATCGCAGCCTTCCAGGGCGGGTACGCAAGAGCTGACCTGCAAATACTGGTTTTGCTTTGCCTGTTCGGCACAGCGAGCAAACCAGGCAAACCCGGCTTCGCCCATCACATTGACGATTTCATGAGGGTCGCAAATAACAGTCGTCAGGCCGCGCGGCAGGGTGGCGGTTTCAAAGGTGACTGGGGTCATCATGCTGGATTCAATATGCAGGTGAGCATCAATAAACCCTGGTACTGCCGTTGCGCCGTGGGCGTCAATTCGGCGCGAAGCCGGAGCATCAGCGTATTCTGCGCCGACACCGGCAATGTAACGTCCTTTAATCACGATTGGGCCGGGAATTTCTCCGCCATTGATCAGATCCAGAATAGAGACATTATCAATAATATAATCGGCAGCGGCTTCGCCACGGGAAACGGCTAACAATTCCTGGTATTCTACCCGACTAATGTGATGAAATTTATGGCTAATAGAATTGTTCATATTTTTTCT
Source organism: Escherichia sp. E4702 (assembly GCF_963883545.1). NCBI lineage: Bacteria > Pseudomonadati > Pseudomonadota > Gammaproteobacteria > Enterobacterales > Enterobacteriaceae > Escherichia > Escherichia sp. E4702. Next base: position 85,887 of record NZ_CAWORF010000035.1, read on the forward strand.
CATTTTGATTTTATCAATTTGATTATTATTTATCATAAAGAAACGTCGCGAGATTATTAAAGAATATCCATTAATGTGCAATTGAAATGTGATAATTATCACTGAACCGTTGTTGTCATTTGTTTTACAAAAGCAAGGGATTAAATCTCCTCCAATGGACAAAAAAATGAATAATGACAATACCGATTACGTGACTAATGAATCAGGGACGCTTTCGCGATTATTTAAACTACCGCAACACGGGACAACCGTTCGCACAGAATTGATTGCGGGTATGACCACTTTTTTAACTATGGTGTACATCGTTTTTGTTAACCCACAAATTCTTGGCGCAGCGCAAATGGACCCAAAGGTGGTGTTTGTTACTACCTGTTTGATTGCGGGCATTGGCAGTATTGCGATGGGAGTTTTTGCTAATCTTCCCGTCGCGCTGGCGCCTGCGATGGGGCTGAATGCGTTTTTCGCCTTCGTGGTGGTGGGGGCAATGGGTATCACCTGGCAGACGGGAATGGGCGCTATTTTCTGGGGCGCAATTGGGCTATTTTTGCTGACTCTTTTTCGTATCCGTTACTGGATGATCTCCAACATTCCGTTAAGTTTACGTATTGGTATCACCAGTGGTATCGGGCTATTTATTGCCTTAATGGGATTAAAAAATACCGGTGTTATTGTCGCCAATAAAGACACGCTGGTGATGATTGGTGATTTAAGTTCCCACGGCGTGTTGTTAGGTATTTTAGGTTTTTTTATTATAACCGTGTTGTCATCGCGTAATTTTCATGCGGCGGTGTTGGTTTCTATCGTCGTCACTTCCTGTTGTGGATTATTTTTCGGAGATGTTCATTTCAGCGGAATCTATTCTATTCCACCTGATATTAGCGGTGTTATTGGCGAGGTTGATTTGAGCGGGGCATTATCGCTTGAGCTTGCCGGTATCATTTTCTCCTTTATGTTGATCAACCTATTTGATTCATCAGGAACATTAATTGGTGTAACTGATAAAGCTGGCTTAATAGATAGTAACGGTAAATTCCCTAACATGAATAAGGCGCTATATGTTGATAGCGTGAGTTCGGTGGCTGGCGCGTTTATCGGAACTTCCTCTGTTACTGCCTATATTGAAAGTACTTCTGGCGTGGCGGTCGGCGGTCGCACGGGGCTGACTGCGGTTGTTGTTGGCGTTATGTTCCTGCTGGTTATGTTCTTCTCACCGCTGGTGGCGATGGTTCCACCTTACGCCACCGCCGGGGCCTTAATCTTCGTTGGCGTATTGATGACATCGAGCCTGGCACGCGTTAACTGGGATGATTTTACCGAATCGGTACCCGCATTTATCACCACAGTGATGATGCCCTTTACGTTCTCGATCACTGAAGGGATTGCGCTTGGCTTTATGTCGTACTGCATCATGAAAGTGTGTACTGGTCGCTGGCGCGATCTGAATCTGTGTGTGGTGGTTGTAGCGGCATTGTTTGCGCTGAAAATCATCCTGGTGGATTAGTATCTGATAAGTGTTTCCAGATATCATGAGTGCCGGTTACGCAGGAGAACTCATGATCTGGATAATGCTCGCTACGCTGGCGGTGGTGTTTGTGGTTGGTTTTCGGGTGCTGACATCCGGGGCCAGAAAAGCGATTCGCCGTCTCAGCGATCGGCTGAATATTGATGTTGTACCCGTTGAGTCAATGGTCGATCAAATGGGAAAGTCAGCCGGTGACGAATTTTTACGTTATCTGCATCGCCCGGATGAGTCGCACCTGCAAAATGCCGCGCAGGTGTTGCTTATCTGGCAGGTTGTCATTGTCGATGGTAGCGAGCAGAACCTGCTGCAATGGCATCGGATTTTACAAAAAGCCCGCCTTGCCGCGCCGATTACCGATGCTCAGGTCAGGCTGGCGCTGGGTTTTCTGCGCGAAATAGAGCCTGAAATGCAGGAGATTAATGCATTCCAGATGCGCTACAACGCATTTTTTCAGCCTGCTGAGGGCGTTTACTGGCTGCATTAAAACCGCTTTGCCTGATGCGACGCTGGCGCGTCTTATCAGGCCTACAGACCGAGTACGGATAAGGCATTCACGCCGCATCCGCTATCGGATCTGACACCAGGCGGACGCATTCTCTACGTTCTATTTACAGCAGCACCTCTAGCCCGTGTTTTTGCACAATACTAAGTAGTTTTAATGACATGCCGCTGGGGCGTTTAGCGCCACTTTCCCATTTTTGTACAGTTGAAACGCTGGTATTGAGATAGTGAGCGAAGACGGGTTGACTCACTTTTAATTTTTCCCGTAGTGCTTTTATCTCAACAGGTTGTAAGTCTGGTACGCTGGTCAGGCAGGCTTTGTCAAAAGTACGCATTGTTTCGGCAGAAATGGCATCAACGCTGGACAATCCAGCAGCCGCGCTGTGAATGGCCTCAAATGCAGGGCTTTTGAATTTAGTTTTTGCAGTCATAGCAGATCTCTGTCAGTTCTTTACTGTTAATCATTGCTGTCAGTTGGGCTTTCGTCAGGAAGGCATAATGCTTTGCGAGTTCACGAAATCCAGACAGTTCCTGACTACTGATGTTCGACATATCCTGTTTTGCATATAAAAACGTGTAAAACCAATTGCTACCCCCTTTCGCCAGAATAATCGCACGCTCACGATTTTGGTGAAGGCGCTTTTTAAAAACGCCACCACCAAGCGCATCAGCTTTACCCTGATCTGTTTCTAAAATGGCCCGACATAACTCTTCATCTGTTATTGCATGAGACTTGGCTTCCCTTGCAAACCATTTGGTTTTAAACACACGCATATCGTTGATGTCCTGTTATTAAAGCATATCACTAAGTGCGATACTTTATCCCTTGTTTCCAACGAAATCGCGTCAATGCATATCACCTTGCCATATGATTTTTATTTCCTCGAGCAGCCTCGAATTTTTCCCACAACACTGTAAAAGTTGCAAAAACGTTAAATGCATCACACATTTCAATGTTAGACTGGTCGGCTTTTCCCCTGAAACATGCCACGGGTAACACCATGAGTGAATATATCGAAGAAAACCGCGGCGCGGACGCCATTACCCGACCGAACTGGTCAGCCGTTTTCTCGGTGGCGTTTTGCGTCGCCTGTCTGATTATCGTTGAGTTTTTGCCCGTCAGTTTGTTGACGCCGATGGCGCACGATTTAGGCATTTCGGAAGGGGTTGCCGGGCAATCGGTGACCGTAACCGCTTTTGTGGCGATGTTTGCCAGTTTGTTTATTACCCAGACCATTCAGGCCACTGACCGCCGCTACGTTGTCATTCTGTTCGCCGTTTTGCTGACGCTTTCCTGCTTGCTGGTTTCCTTTGCCAACTCATTCAGTCTGCTGTTAATCGGTCGCGCTTGTCTGGGGCTGGCGCTGGGTGGATTCTGGGCGATGTCGGCGTCGCTGACCATGCGCCTGGTACCGCCTCGTACAGTGCCGAAGGCGCTGTCGGTGATCTTCGGCGCGGTGTCCATTGCGCTGGTAATTGCCGCGCCATTGGGCAGTTTTTTAGGCGAGCTTATCGGTTGGCGCAATGTCTTTAATGCGGCGGCGGTGATGGGCGTGCTGTGTATTATCTGGATTATCAAATCATTGCCTTCGCTGCCTGGCGAACCGTCACATCAGAAACAAAATACCTTTCGCCTGTTGCAGCGTCCGGGGGTGATGGCCGGGATGATCGCCATCTTTATGTCCTTCGCCGGACAGTTTGCTTTTTTCACTTATATTCGCCCAGTGTATATGAATCTGGCGGGATTCGGCGTTGATGGCTTAACGCTGGTGCTGTTGAGTTTTGGTATCGCCAGTTTTGTTGGTACATCGCTTTCGTCGTTCATTCTCAAACGTTCGGTGAAACTGGCCTTAGCGGGCGCACCGTTTGTGCTCGCCCTGAGCGCGCTGGTACTGACGCTGTGGGGAAGCGATAAAATTGTTGCTACCGGTGTGGCGATTATCTGGGGGCTGACCTTTGCTTTAATTCCTGTTGGCTGGTCAACGTGGATCACTCGCTCATTGGCCGATCAGGCAGAAAAGGCGGGGTCTATTCAGGTGGCCGTTATTCAGCTTGCCAATACCTGCGGTGCGGCAATCGGCGGTTATGCGTTGGATAACATTGGTCTGACTTCGCCGCTGATGTTGTCCGGCACATTGATGTTGCTGACTGCATTGTTAGTTACTGCAAAGGTGAAAATAAAGAAATCCTGATATCAGGTAAAGAAGCGTTGGTCAGTGGTTGTTGCTGCTCTTACATATCCGGGCATTCTACCTTACCCAGCGCTTCCCAATAATTGCTCTGATTATTACGTTCCATCGCCACGATGGCCTCGCGTATGTGTTGTTTATTGTTTTCATCTGACAACATTAACTTTTCCCACGCTTCATCTGACAACGATGCCTTCGGGGTGCAAATTTTCCGCAAATCCTCTAATACCGTATTTTTCTCTTTTGCGGACTGCAGTGAGCTAAAAGGCGACTCGGCGTATACGATGCCTGGCATAGCGAAAAAAGTGAAAATAAGCAGTAGTGTCGTTGGTTTCATGGATTCAACCTTTTACAAATGTGTATCGAATGAAGCATAAGTGTAGTTTGCTTTTATCGCTCTCATCATGCTGTACGAAACGCGCTTGTGTGGTCAGTAAGAAGTGCCAGACCTTATATTCCACTTTTATTCCTTTTTATTCTTATCGATAGCGTTTCGTTTTTTAAACCGCAGCGACCTTACCGCTATAGTCAGGTAATCATTAATAAAAGGATAAAAAATGAAACTGACAACACATCATCTACGGACAGGGGCAGCATTATTTCTGGCGGGGATCCTGCTGGCAGGCTGCGACCAGCAAAACAGCGATGCAAAACACATTAAAGTTGGCGTCATTAACGGTGCCGAACAGGATGTGGCAGAAGTCGCTAAAAAAGTGGCCAAAGAGAAGTATGGTCTTGAAGTTGAATTGGTTGGATTTAGTGGTTCGTTGTTGCCGAACGATGCAACTAATCAGGGTGAACTGGATGCCAATGTCTTCCAGCATCGTCCTTTCCTTGAACAGGATAATCAGGCGCACGGTTACAAACTGGTGGCGGTAGGAAATACCTTTGTCTTCCCCATGGCTGGCTATTCGAAAAAAATTAAAACAGTCGATCAGCTAAAAGAAGGAGCGACAGTAGCGATTCCGAATGATCCGACCAATCTGGGGCGTGCGCTGTTACTGTTGCAAAAAGAGAAACTTATTACCTTAAAAGAGGGGAAAGGTTTACTGCCAACGGCGTTGGATATTACTGAGAATCCACGCCATTTGCAGATAATGGAGCTGGAAGGGGCACAGTTGCCACGTGTACTGGACGACCCGAAAGTGGATGTAGCGATTATCAGCACCACCTACATCCAGCAAACAGGACTTTCTCCGGTGCGCGACAGCGTATTTATTGAAGATAAAAATTCACCGTATGTGAACATTCTGGTGGCGCGGGAAGATAATAAGGATGCAGAAAACGTGAAGGCGTTTCTGCAATCTTATCAGTCACCAGAAGTTGCTAAAGCGGCAGAAACCCTCTTTAACGGTGGCGCGGTGCCTGGCTGGTAATGATCAACCGTACCGCGCCGGACGATTACATTTTTCTGGCGCGGCGGCGGGAATCCATTGAAATCAAAATCACCGATGACAGAATCAGCAGCGTTCCCAGCCAATCTGGTAATGTGAAGGTGATCCCCAGCAACAGCAAAGAGAGCAGTGCGCTACTTAATGGTTCTGCACAACTCAAAATACTGGCTTTCGGCCCGCCAATTAACTGTGCGCCTTTCAGATACAGACTAAAGGTCAGCGAAGTTCCAATTACCACCAGATAGAAAAAAGCCAGAATCAGGCTGCCATTAACCACGAAATTTGTTCCTTGCCCGGCATAAAAGGGCAGCAGGACCAGCCCACCAATGAGCATACTCCAGCCGACGACGGGCAGCGTGCCGTAACGGGCAATGAGCGTTGAGGGGTATGTCGTATAGAATGCGGCAGCAAAGGCTGAAGCAACCCCCCAGAACAGCGCAGCAGGAGAGATCGACAACGATGTTGGATTACCGTGGGTGACCAGCAAAAATGTGCCTATCAGGGAGGTCAAAATCGCGGTAAATACCAGAATACCGGGGCGCGATTTTCGTACCAGTGAGAACCAGGCCACGATAATCGTTGGTGATAAAAATTGCAGCACCGTTGCTGTAGCTGCATTGGATTTTTCAATCGTCAGTAAGAAAGTTAGCTGGACGGTCAGGGCGCCAACAATGGAAAAAATAAGCAGGCTGATGGCATTTTTATGATTTTTAATGATTGAGAAGACTTTATCGCCGTGGACAAAAGAGAGCGTCAGCAGAATAAATCCGGCAAATATCAGTCGCGTCATGGTCAGAAACTGCGATGACATCTGACTTTGTTCCATGATGTATTGCGCGCAAACGCCTGAACTTCCCCATAATACGGCGGCAATCAGAACGTTCATCATCCCCTTTCTGGTGGAACCCATTTTTCCCTCTGCATACTGTTTTGTCGTTTATGTATGCAGGCATGATAGCAAAAATGGTGAGAATGACCCCTTCAGGTAAACCCGTCATTTGATGGGGCGAGCATTTATGAAACGAGTGAAATACTTGTTAAACCGTCAGGTTATGACGTTATCATTTTGTTCTGACAGCGTGCTACTGTTCGCTTTTTAAACGCGAAGAATGTTATGCAAATCCATAAAGTAGTAACCCCCGAGTTTGTGAAGAAGTTTGCCTGCGTCGGCCCCAGCTGCCTGATTTCCTGCTGTCAGGGATGGCAGATACACATCGACAAGAAAACCCATCATACTTACCTCAATGAACAACACCCGAAAATTGCCCAGTTGGCGAAAGAGAATTTATTACGGGTGAGAAATGGTAAAAGCCGCTATTCGATAATCAAACTGGACGCGCAGGGTCAGTGTCCGTTTCTCGATGAAAATAAATTCTGCCTGGTCCATCGCGATCTGGGAGAAAAAGCACTTTCAGAAACCTGTTCTACTTATCCACGTAGCAAAAAGTACTACGCGGATACAACTCGCCATTCGATGGTGCTCTCATGTCCAGAAGTAGCCCGACTGGTATTGTTTGATGCCGACAGCATGTTAGTGCACGAACAGGATGATCTGTTGGCTAAGGCGAAAAACACCTTCACCGCCAGGCAGCCGGTTAATCAGATCCACCAGATTGTGCATCTCTTTGCCTGGCACCTCCTGCAGGCGCCATCGTTGAACGTTGAAGAAAACCTGATGGCGTTGGCACAGTTTATGGTTTACCTGCAGCGCATTGAGTTCGATCTGCACAACCATTTTGCGCAGGCTGAACAGTACCATCAGGAGCTATTAAGCGAGCTGGCGGCAGGTATTAGCCTGATGAGCCAATCAACGCCTACGGAGTCGGTGGGATTGAAGGTGCGTGCGCTGACGGTATTGGGGTCGCTTGTCGCGAATAAGAGCAGCAGGGATCGTATTATTGCTGACGCGCATCGAAAGATGGCGGTGTATTTAGACGTAGCAAACAGCCCGGATAAGCAGGCTCTGGCTGACAAGTTTGCTGTCCTGAATAAACAGTGGCAGCAGCTTTGCCAGGATTCTATCCTCAGTGCTCCGCATGTATTGCGCAATTTACTGACCTACAAAATATACCACTGCCATTTTCCGGATGCTGATTTCTCAACGGTCATGCGCCAGGTTTACCGTTTAATTCTCGACTATTTCTATATTAAGCATTTGTTGAGTCTGACATCGCTGGAAGCAACTCTGGATGAGGCAACGGTACTGAAAATTGTGGCGAGCCTTGCCGAGTCAACCTTGCATTCGTCAACGATAAACCAGCGAATGAATGAAGCGATCGACATGATCAATGCCGGGGACGATCTCTCCTGCCTGCTGTTGATTAGTTAAATTCGCCTGTCGGGGATTGGGTTAAGCGTTTGTCTGACATCTCGCTTCCGCTGTAATAAATATTAAGAACAACTTCGGTAAAGCAGGTTGAATCATGAATAGAAGAAATTATCTGCTATAAACGGTATTACAAGGGATTGGTAAACGTCAGAAGAGGCATTTTGGCGGAAGATCACAGGAGTCGAACCTGCCCGGGACCGCTGGCGGCCCCAACTGGATTTGAAGTCCAGCCGCCTCACCGGAGACGACGATCTTCCGCGCCTCGATTGCTACATGGAGGCGGGGCGCATTATAGCTACTTCCTCGCCTTATCACATCCCCCATCACACTTTTTTCCGCTTCGTTTCGCCTTGCCATGATCCTCTTCACAGAAACTCTCGGCAAATCCATAAGTTACACTTTGGCACAACCGCGCTCCCAGAAAAAAGAAACGTAAGTTGATAACAAAAAATAGCAATATCCGTATTCTTAAGGATGGTTTACGCCGTGCAATGAGCGGGAACGAACATGGTAATTGGATACTCTACTGTTTGTTATTTATTGAAAAAATGCCGGGTACGGCTGTGTCGTACCCGGTGAGATTGATTTTTACTGCACTGGCTCCGTTGACGTAACTTCGCCACTGGAAACGACGCCAGCATTCATGGTTTGGGTTACCTGCTGCTTTTCAGCGTTCACAGCATGGAGTTGCCCGCTAACCGTGGGTTTTAGCGGTGCATCGGCCTGAATATCGCCGCTGGCGGTAAGCTGAATATTGCCGTCTCCAGTCAACGGTAATTCAGGCCATCCCCACTGTTGCAAAATATTCACCGGCACACCGCGTCCATTCAGGCTGATATGAGTCTGGCGCTGCGGCGTTTGTGAAACACTGGCAGTGGCTTCCAGAATGCCTTTCTCGGTAAACGCGCTAAGTTCGCTGATATTCACCGTGCTGCTGTTGGCGGCCAGTGCCAGCGACGGACGGCGAACATCAACACGATTGAACGTCGCGGCGGCGGCATTCAGATTCGCTGTGCCACTCCAGACGCCCCATTGGTGATTGGCAACCAGTGTCAGATTCGCGCCATAGCCATCGAGCGCGGTGAGTTGCCATGGAAAGTCAGGGTCGATATCAATGATCAGGTTGCGGCTGGCGCTAAATCTCTTCAGTTGCAGACTGTTTAACCAGCCGGGTGTTGTTTCCATCCATAACTGTTGCCAGTTTTTTGGCAGGGTATATTCCAGCCCGACAATTGCCGCATCATCGAGGATCAGCGTTTTCCCGTCGCGTTGCCAGTTTCCTGACGTTCTCACCATGCCACCTTCCCAACGGCTGGTAAACTGGCGCAGCGCCACGCCCTGCGGGGAAAATTCTGCGTTCATAATCGGGTCAAACAAATGTAGCGAACCATAAATAAACTCGCTGGCATTCATCGACAGCTTTCCTTCCTGTGTCTGCCAGTCATCTTTACTGAAGGTCATGTTGCGTAAGCTGAGATCGAGATCGGTCACCGCCCAGTCCGGGCCTTGCAGGCGAGCATCTATCACTTCCAGGCGACCAATCTGTAACGAAGGCACAGAGCGCAATGGCGCAAAGAAATCAGTCAGCGATTTTTCGCTTTGCAGACGGATATCCGCCATGCGCAGGTTTTCCACCTGCCAGCTACCGTCGGCGTTACGCTGCGCGTTTCCGGTTAACGTACCGCGCGCGATATCGGCACCCAGATTGGTCAGCGTAACGCGATCGTTATCAATACTGCCTTCAACCAACACATTGGTGGCAGGAACATCATTGAGCGACAGGGAGCCAGCACTGAACTGAATCTGCGCTTTCGTTCCCAACACTTTACCGGCTTCTGGCGACCACGGAATGACGCCGCCATTTACCCGCTGAGCACTTAATTTCCACTCGCTATTTGGGCTATTAAATGCCATATCGCGCAGTTGCAGGCGATCGGCTTTGAACGGTAGCGGGGCGGTCTGGTCGGTGAGATTCAGCGTCCCGTTTTCCAGCAGAATGGAATCGACATGGCGCGGTTCGGTCAGTTGCCGACTACTCAAGGCGATATCAACACTTTTTGCCACCAGGGTAGCGGGCTGTCCATCACGACCAAACGTGACGTTCTCCAGTATGATATGAGACGGCGCGGAAAAGCGGTGATCCATTGCCCCGAAGACCAAATGGTAGTCGCTATTTTCGGAAATCCATGCGCTGATATGCTCCGCACCCCAACGGGTTTGCAGAAGAAAATAGAGGCCAGTTATCACTACGAGTAGCGCGACGAAAATGTAGAGAAGCAGCTTCCCAATAAATTTCATAGTCTTCCATCCCGCGAAATACACATAAGGGAGTTATGCACGATTTACGCGCATTCCTCAAGGCGGGAATGGTGAAAGAGGGTCGCTGCGGCGGTAAAGAAACTTACCGCCGCTAAGTGAATTACGGTTTTTCCGGCGGGAAAATCAGGTTCAGCACAATGGCAGTAATACCGCCAGCGGCAATACCTGAAGAGAGCAGGTTTTTCAGCCAGTCAGGGGCAAATTGCAAAATCAGCGGCTGCTGAGAAACGCCCAGACCGACGGCCAGCGACAGTGCAATAATCAGAATTGCCCGACGGTTCAACGGCTCGCGGGAAACGATGCGTACACCGGATGCGGCGATGGTGCCAAACATCACAAGCGTAGCGCCGCCCAGAACTGGCTCTGGGATGTGTTGCACGAAACCACTCACTGCCGGGAACAGGCCCAGCACGATCAACATCAGCGCCACCACAAAACCGACATAACGGCTGGCAACACCCGTTAACTGAATTACACCGTTGTTCTGTCCGAAGCAGGAGTTCGGGAAGGTGTTAAATACTGCCGAGACAAACGAGTTCAGGCCGTTTGCCAGCACGCCGCCTTTCAGACGTTTCATGTACAGCGGGCCGGAAACCGGCTGTTCGGAAACGTCAGAGGTCGCGGTGATATCGCCAATGGTTTCCAGTGAGGTGATCATAAAGACCAGCATCAGCGGCAGCAGTAGGCTCCATTCAATACCAAGACCGTAATAGAGCGGCGTTGGTACCATAATCAGTTCTTGCGTCATCGGTTCGTTGCTTTCTGGCAACATACCCATAAACCACGCCAGCGCATATCCGGCCGCCATCGCAATCACCAGCGAGGCCACGCGTAAGTAAGGGTTACGTTGGCGGTTAAGCAGGATAATTAAGGCTAAGACCACACCCGCCAGCAGCAGGTTTTTCGGTGCGCCAAAGGTGTTGTCGCTCATGGCCGCATAGCCGCCACCAATGGACGTTAACCCAACCTGAATTAGTGACAGGCCGATAATCATCACCACGATGCCAGAAACCAGCGGCGTAATAATGCGGCGCGCCAGATGCAGAACTCGAGAGATCACCATCTCCGTGCAGCTTGCTAACATCAGCGTACCGAACAGTGCCGCCATCATGGTGGGAACATCAGCACCACCGGTCTTCAGCGCCGTGCCGCCCATAATCAGCGGGGCAACAAAGTTGAAGCTGGTACCCTGAATCGACAACAACCCGGAACCTACCGGCCCCCAGGCTTTAATCTGAATAATCGATGCCACACCGGAGGCAAACAGCGACATACTAATAATGTGTTGTGTGTCCTGTGCCGGTAAACCTAGCGCCTGGCAGATGAGAAGCGCAGGGGTGATAACCGCGACAAACATCGCCAGCAGGTGCTGACAGGCGGCAAACAGAGTTTGAGCAAGCGGTGGACGATCTTCAAGACGATAAATCAGTTCGCTGTTTTGAGTCTGCGCAACCGGTTGCGCATTTTCTGACTCGAGGGTGGAAACAGACATCGAAAACAATCCCGTGGTAGCAAAGCGGGCATTTTAGCTGACCGAAGGGCAAAAGCAAACGTTTGCCATGCATTCTTCTAAATATTTAAATGCGATAAATGCACTTTTTTATATAACTTTTGGTTGTTTTCTGCTTAAAATCCATGCCATTTTTTTATTTTCAGCTAAGAATTCGAACCGGGAAAGCATGACTCGAAACTCGTCATAGTGCACCTTACAGTACATGTGCGATGCAGTATGACGAGTATGAAAGAGTGGTGCGGATACAAAGGAGCTATCTATGTTTCATCTCGACACTTTAGCAACGCTTGTTGCAGCAACGTTGACGTTGCTGCTCGGGCGCAAATTAGTTCACTCTGTCTCCTTTTTGAAGAAATACACCATACCGGAACCTGTTGCGGGTGGTTTGCTGGTGGCGCTGGCGCTGCTGGTGCTGAAAAAAACCATGGGCTGGGAAGTCAACTTTGATATGTCGCTGCGCGATCCGTTGATGCTGGCTTTCTTTGCCACCATCGGCCTGAACGCCAACATTGCCAGCTTACGTGCCGGTGGCCGTGTGGTGGGTATTTTCCTGATTGTGGTTGTTGGTCTGTTGGTGATGCAAAACGCCATCGGTATTGGTATGGCCAGTCTGTTAGGTCTTGATCCGCTGATGGGGCTGTTAGCAGGGTCTATTACGCTTTCTGGCGGTCATGGGACTGGCGCGGCGTGGAGTAAATTGTTCATTGAACGTTACGGCTTTACTAATGCGACGGAAGTCGCAATGGCCTGTGCAACGTTCGGTCTGGTGCTGGGCGGGCTGATTGGTGGCCCGGTGGCGCGTTATCTGGTGAAACACTCCACTACACCGAACGGTATTCCGGATGACCAGGAAGTCCCGACGGCGTTCGAAAAGCCAGATGTAGGGCGCATGATCACCTCGCTGGTGCTGATTGAAACTATCGCGCTAATTGCTATCTGCCTGACGGTGGGGAAAATTGTTGCGCAACTTTTGGCTGGCACTGCTTTTGAATTACCAACCTTTGTTTGTGTGCTGTTTGTAGGTGTGATTCTGAGCAACGGTCTGTCAATGATGGGCTTTTATCGCGTCTTTGAACGTGCGGTATCGGTGCTGGGTAACGTTAGCCTGTCGTTGTTCCTGGCGATGGCTCTGATGGGCCTGAAGCTGTGGGAACTGGCTTCGCTGGCGCTGCCGATGCTGGCGATTCTGGTGGTACAGACCATCTTCATGGCGTTGTATGCCATCTTCGTCACCTGGCGCATGATGGGCAAAAACTACGATGCGGCGGTACTGGCTGCGGGTCACTGTGGCTTTGGTCTTGGCGCGACACCAACGGCAATCGCCAACATGCAGGCGATTACTGAACGCTTTGGCCCTTCACATATGGCCTTCCTGGTGGTGCCGATGGTCGGTGCGTTCTTTATCGATATCGTTAACGCCCTGGTGATTAAGCTGTATTTAATGTTGCCGATTTTTGCGGGTTAAAAATGAAAAAGCGTCGGAGGGAACCGGAAACGCTACGTGAACACTGTCGCCATATTTTTGGTGATGAGCCGCCAGTGCTCTATGTATGGGAAACGGAATTTGATTACTCAGATGCCGAACTCAAGGCGCTGGCGGCTAAAGAGTGGCAACAGATCAGCAAATGGGATTTGAGTGCTTACTATGTACTCAATCTCGTTTATAACGAACCGATGCAAATAGAGCTGTTTCGCTATCTGTTTCCGCTATGCCTGGCGCAATGGCATGAAACCGTTTTGGCAGGCGGTTATGGCGATCACTTCGAAGAGTCCTTCATCAAGGCACTGCGTCGGCCCTATCTCTGGCAGGAGATGATGAATGCTTCCCAACGCCAGCAGGTACGACAATTTTTACTGGAAACCGCGTTGCAGCGTATGGATAACGAGCGTGGTTTCAATAATGTTCTGTACTGGCTGGAGGCGTTCAATGCAATGGGCGGGGCCGCGCCGTTAATTCGTCCCCTCTGGTCACGCTGGTGGGCACTGGATACGCCCGGCAAAGCGGTGTGTGCTATTCAATATGCCGCGCATCTTATTTATCCCATAGAAGCCAATCCGTTATGGTCGCAAGAATGGTTAGGCTGGTGGCATCCATTAGGCCATAAAGATGGCTGGTCCTCTGAAAATCGCGCTTTTTTTCGCCAGATGATAACACCTGAAATGATTGTGGCTGGCGTACAGGCAGCGGCTGAAATTCTGCGTGGTGAACCGGAAGGCGCAATGGCGGCGCGAATTGCGCAAGATGCGTATGAGGCAGTGGATATCATCACTATCCAGATTGAAGATTTACTGCGTGACTTGTTTTGTGATGAGTCTGGTCATGCGTTGGAGTAACGTTCAGTCTCTGGCATCCAGCGCTCTATCAGGGCTTTTGCCTGCTGTGGGTAACGTTCGTGAATATGTCGCGCCAGGCGCTGAACTTCCGGGATCATCGCCTGATCGCGCAGTAAATCCGCCACTTTAAATTCGGCATTACCCGTCTGACGTGTGCCTAACAGTTCACCCGGTCCACGTATCTCCAAATCTTTCTGCGCAATCACAAAACCGTCGTTGCTGTCGCGCAGTACTTGCAAGCGGATTTGCGCCGTTTTGGAGAGCGGTGTTTTGTAGAGCAGGACACAGTGAGAAGCCACCGCGCCACGACCTACACGCCCGCGAAGCTGGTGTAACTGCGCCAGACCGAGACGCTCCGGGTTTTCGATAATCATCAGACTGGCGTTAGGCACATCAACGCCGACTTCAATAACAGTAGTGGCAACCAGCAGGTGTAGCTCACCTTGCTTAAACGATGCCATCACCGCCTGTTTCTCGGCTGGTTTCATCCGCCCGTGCACCAGACCGACATTCAACTCTGGTAGCGCCAGTTTCAACTCTTCCCACGTGGCTTCCGCCGCCTGCGCTTCCAGTAATTCCGATTCTTCAATCAACGTACAAACCCAGTATGCCTGACGGCCTTCCGTCATACAGGCGTGGCGCACGCGGTCGATAATATCGTTACGGCGCGTATCAGGGATTGCCACTGTCGTCACTGGGGTACGTCCTGGCGGCAGTTCATCAATGACCGAGGTGTCGAGATCGGCATACGCGGTCATTGCCAGCGTGCGGGGGATCGGCGTGGCGGTCATGATCAACTGATGTGGATGGAAGCCCTGTTGCTGGCCTTTCTCCCACAATGCCAGACGCTGATGCACGCCAAAGCGATGCTGTTCGTCGATAATCACCAGCGCCAGGCCGTTAAACTGCACCTGTTCCTGGAAAATGGCATGAGTGCCAACAATCATCTGCACCTGACCGCTGGCGATGGCTTCTTGCTGAGCCAGTCGCGCTTTACCTTTCTGCTTACCGGCGAGCCAGCCCACTTCGATACCGAGCGGTTCAAACCAGTTGCGGAAGTTATTGGCGTGCTGCTCGGCAAGTAATTCGGTTGGTGCCATCAGCGCCACCTGTTTGCCGTGCGCAATCGCACGCAGCGCGGCGAGGGCGGCGACCAGCGTTTTACCGGAACCTACATCGCCCTGTACCAGACGCATCATCGGCACATCCAGCGCCATATCGTGCTCGATCTCCGCCACTACGCGTGCCTGTGCGCCCGTTGGCTTGAACGGTAAGGCGGCGAGGAGTTTATTTTTCAGCGCGTCATTGGCGCTAAGCGGCTGGGCATGGAAACGTTGCGCTCCGGCGCGTAACGCCAGCATGCTAAGGTTGTGCGCCAGCAGTTCTTCCAGAATCAGACGACGTTGCGCCGGATGCTGCCCGGTTTCCAGATCGCTAAGTTGCAGCGTTGGCAGTGGGCGATGCAGAGTGCGCAACGCTTCCGGTAACGTCATCATTCCTTGTGACAGTTCCGGCGGCAGGAGTTCTTCAATGGCGCAGGTGTCGAGCAGATCCAGCGCCTGGTCGGTTAATTTACGCAGCGTCGCCTGCTTTACGCCTTCGGTGGTTGGGTAAACCGGCGTGAGCGTTTCCTGCAACTCTGGCGTACTGAGATCGCCCTGTACGCGGTATTCCGGGTGGATCATCTCCGCGCCATATTTGCCGCGCTTTGCTTCGCCATAGGCCAGCACGCGGCGGCCCGTCGCCAGGCTATTTTTCATCGCCGCGCTGAAATTGAAAAAGCGCATGGTGAGAATGCCGGAACCGTCGCTGATCTGGCAGGTCATCATCCGCCGACCGCCGAAGGAGATATTGCAGTTCAGCACTTCGCCTTCCACCGTGGCATAAACGCCCGGCAGTAGCTCACCGATGGGGTAGAGATGGGTGCGATCTTCGTAGCGCAGGGGAAGGTGTAAGAGTAAATCCTGCACGGTATGCAGATTGATTTTCGCCAGCTTGTTACTTTGCGCCGCGCCCACGCCCGTTAGGGAACTGAGCGGGACAGCATCTAACAGGCGACCTTTCATGGCGCTTACCCTGCGGCCTGCATAGTGGCCCACCAGTCGGCATCGGCTTCAATTTCGCCTTGCTGATTGACGTGGGGGTAAGGCAGACCTTTGCGTTTTGCGACTTTCGCCAGCACCGGATAGCCGCCTTCAAACAACAAACGTTGTTGCTCTGCTTCCGGCAACATACTGTTTTCACGCAGGTACATGCCTGCGTTTTGCCGCTGGCGCTGGGCTTCGTAAAGAATGAGGGCTGAGGCAACGGAAACATTCAGCGACTGCACCATGCCGATCATCGGAATGATGATGTCCTGATCCGCCAGGGCTAATGCTTCCTGAGTGATGCCCGTTTTCTCCTGACCCATCAAAATACAGGTCGGGCGGGTGTAATCAATTTCGCGGAAATCGACAGCGCTATCAGAAAGATGGGTTGCCAGAATCTGCATGCCCTGGCCTTTCAGATGGGCGACGGCATCGCCAATGGTACGGTGCGTTTTCACCTGTACCCAACTGTTGCTGCCAGCCGCAGCTGAAGCCATAGTGCGCATCCGGCTACCAGGCCAGACGGCGTGGACTTCGTGTACGCCAACGGCATCTGCGGTACGAATGATCGCAGAAACGTTATGGGGTTTGTGGACCTGCTCCATGCAGACGGTCAGATCAGGCTGCCGCCTGGCGAGCATTTCGCAGATACGTGCATAACGTGTTGGGTTCATAAAACATTAATTTCGGTTTCGGGTGACTTTAATCACGTCTGGCATCACGCGGATTTTGCGCATGATATTCGCCAGATGCACACGGTCACGGGCGGTCAGACGAATAAAGGCGCTGTAGACGCGACCATCCTTTTCTTCTGTATTCAAACTTTGAATATTGGAGTTGGTCGTATTGATCGCTGCCGTCAGGTTTGCCAGCGCGCCCTGATGATTGAACATCTCCACCTTGATTTCGGTGATGAACTCCTGCGCCGTCTCTTTATCCCATTCCACAGCCATAAATTTCTCTGGCTCTTTCTGGTAGCCACGGATGTTACGACAGGATTCATGGTGGATCACCAAACCTTTACCGGGGCTGACGTGGGCGATAATCGGGTCGCCAGGAATAGGGCGGCAGCATTTCGCAAAGGTGATCAGCACGCCATCGGCACCTTTAATTGGCAGATGTCCGTGACTTTGGGTCGCCGGAGGAATGGAAGCGTCTCCATGTTGCAGATTTTTCGCGACCACCACGCTCATCGCGTTGCCAAGACCAATTTCCGCCAGCAGATCGTCAAGCGTAGCCAGCTTCATGCGGTCCAGTTCACGCTGAATATTTTCCTGCGGGATTTCATTGAGCTTACGGCTACCACCCAACGCATGGTTGAGCAGGCGGCGGCCCAGGCTTACAGAATCATCACGCTTGAGGTTTTTCAGCAACTGACGAATTTTGGCGCGCGCTTTCGAGCTGACGACAAAGTTCAGCCATGCGGCATTCGGGCGAGCGCCAGGTGCGGTAATGATTTCAACGGTTTGACCACTGGTAAGCGGCTGCGACAGCGGGTAAGGCTGACGGTCGACGCGCGCGCCCACGCAGGCATGACCGATATCGGTATGCACCGCATAAGCGAAGTCGACGGGCGTTGCACCGGCAGGCAGTTCGACAATGCGCCCTTCCGGTGTGAAAACGTAAATCTCATCCGGGAAGAGATCGGATTTAACGCTCTCGATAAATTCGAACGAGCTACCGGCGCTCTGTTGCAGCTCCAGCAGGCTTTGCATCCAGCGCTGGGCGCGGATCTGCGCGGTAGTGCTGGTTTCGCCGTGCTCTTTATAAGCCCAGTGTGCGGCAACACCCATCTCCGCCATCTGATCCATATCTTCGGTGCGGATCTGGACCTCAACCGGCACGCCGTGCGGGCCGATCATCGAGGTGTGCAAAGATTGATAGCCGTTCGCTTTTGGAATGGCGATATAGTCTTTCACACGACCTGGACGCGGCTTATACAGGCTGTGCATCTGGCCGAGCACGCGATAACAGGTGTCGGAATCATTGACGATCACGCGGAAGGCGTAGATATCCATGATCGAGTGAAAACGCTGCTCTTTGAGCACCATTTTGCAGTAAATCGAATAAAGATGCTTTTCGCGACCACTGACGCGGCACGGTATTCCCGCTTCCTGCAAACGCCCTTCGATTTCCGAGAGGATTTTTTGGATCATCTCTTTACGGTTGCCGCGCGCGGCTTTCACCACTTCTTTAATTACGCGATAACGGTTGGGATACAGCGCTTCAAAACCCAACTCTTCGAGTTCGGTTTTAATGTGGTGGATACCTAAACGGTGTGCCAGCGGGCTGTAGATTTCGAGGGTTTCACGGGCGATGCGGCGACGTTTATCCGGGCGAAGTGAGCCCAGCGTGCGCATGTTGTGGGTACGGTCTGCGAGTTTGATGAGGATGACGCGGATATCCTGCACCATCGCCATAATCATCTTGCGAAAGTTTTCGGCCTGCGCCTCTTTCTTATCGCGGAACTTGAGTTTATCAAGTTTCGACACCCCCTCTACCAGTTCGGCGACGCTTTTACCAAAAAGCTGTTCCATGTCCTGGTAGGTGGCGGGAGTATCTTCAATCACGTCATGCAGCAGCGCTGCCATTAGCGTTTCATAGTCGAGTTTCATCTCGGCCAGAATGCAGGCAACCGCTACCGGGTGCGTGATATAGGGTTCACCGCTTGAACGTGTTTGCCCCTCGTGAGCATCACGTGCAACGAGATACGCCTGCCGCAGACGTTTGATTTGGTCTTCCGGCAGGTAGTTTTGAATCAGCTGATTCAGGCTTTCAAACAGATACAAGGGCGACCCGCTTTGTGATTAACGACGACCTTCAGCAATAGCGGTAACGGCTTGTAATTCAGCGGCTTCCTGCTCTTGCTGTTCCTGGCGTTCGCGCACGTCGAGGATCTGGTTGTTGATCAGACCTTCTTCTATTTCGCGCAACGCGATTACTGTGGTTTTATCGTTTTCTTCCGGTACCAGCGGATCCTTTCCGCCTACCTGCATCTGACGAGCGCGACGCGCGGCGACCAGTACCAGGTCAAAACGGTTACCAATTTTCTCTACAGCGTCCTGAACAGTTACGCGTGCCATACTTAAAAAGCTCCACAGGTGAAGAAATGACTGGGCATGATACTGAAAGAAGGTTCAGTCTGCCAACAATTTGCTGATTAAAGCGTCATGACGCTGCTTTTGGCGGCTCATGCGCAAGCGTTCGGCGCGAATGATAGTCTTTAGATCACCCAGAGCGGTGTCGAAATCATCATTCACTATTAAATAATCATATTCGGCGTAATGGCTCATTTCTGCAACTGCTTGCGCCATACGCTTTGCAATGACCTCTTCGCTGTCCTGACCTCGACCCCGTAAACGGCGGTCTAACTCAATTTTTGACGGCGGTAGAATAAAGATACTCCGCGCATGCGGCATTTTCTGGCGAATTTGCTGTGCGCCCTGCCAGTCAATATCCAGAAAAACATCCACGCCGCTCGCCAGTACTTGCTCAATGGCCTCGCGTGAAGTGCCATAGTAATTACCGAACACTTCCGCGTGCTCAAGGAATGCATCTCTGCTAATCATCTCTTTAAATTCATCATGATTAACAAAGAAGTAGTGTTCGCCATGTACTTCACCCGGACGCGGTGCGCGCGTGGTGTGTGAAACAGAAACCTGAGTGTCGTACAACGGTTGGGTTTTTAATAAAGCCTGAATCAGGCTGGATTTACCCGCGCCACTGGGGGCAGAAACAATATAAAGCGTGCCTTGAGCCATGAGTATCTTTCGTATGTGATTAAGCGAAATAAAGCCTACATACGGGCTTATTATACACGGCGCGGCCATGTGACGTAGCCCTTGCTCACACTTTTTGCGCAAAGTTGTTGCGTTTTGCGTACCTGTTTCCGCAATTCCCGGTCATTTACTGCAACAAAGACGATTCTCTGGAAGCGTCATCTCACACTTTATTTTTGCCTCTCGGTTTTGCATTCATCTCGTTGTATATCTGCCCGCCTGACTACAGCGGAGGTGACGATGAAAGTATGGATTGCAGTGTTAATGAGTATTTTGTGCTGGCAATCATCAGCGAAGGCGGTCTGCCCGGCCTGGTCTCCAGCCAGAGCGCATGAAGAAATCTCCCGCCTACAACAGCAAGTAAAACAGTGGGACGATGATTACTGGAAAAAAGGGAAAAGTGACGTGGAGGATGGGGTTTACGATCAGTTAAGCGCCCGCCTTGCACAGTGGCAACGCTGTTTTGGCGAAGAGACAACGGGTGACGCTATGCCGCCGCCGTTGAGTGGCACGGTTATCCATCCGGTTGCGCATACGGGGGTACGTAAGTTAGCGGATAAAAATGCGTTACGTCTGTGGATGCATGAGCACAGCGATCTTTGGGTGCAGCCAAAAGTTGATGGCGTTGCGGTAACACTGGTCTACCGTGATGGAAAACTGATTAAAGCGATCAGTCGTGGCAATGGGCTTAAAGGTGAGGACTGGACGCAGAAAATACGCTTGATTCCTTCTGTTCCGCAATCTGTTAGCGGAGCTTTGGCCAACAGCACCCTGCAGGGTGAGATATTTCTCCAGCGTGAGGGGCATATCCAACAACAAATGGGAGGAATGAATGCCCGTTCAAAGGTCGCTGGCATTTTGATGCGCCAGGACAATAGCGACACGCTGCATTCACTGGGCGTGTTTATCTGGGCATGGCCGGATGGACCACAGTTGATGGCCGAGCGATTACAGCAGCTTGCTACTGCGGGCTTTACTTTGACGCAGAAGTATACCCTTGCGGTGAAAAGCGCAGACGAGGTTGAGCGAGCACGTAATGAGTGGTGGAAAGCGAAATTGCCCTTCGTCACCGATGGCGTGGTGGTGCGAGCGGCTAAGGAACCCGAATCCCGTCATTGGCTACCGGGTCAGGCGGACTGGCTGATAGCGTGGAAATATCAGCCTGTGGCCCAGGTTACTGAAGTAAACGCGATACAGTTTGCTGTCGGTAAGAGCGGAAAAATCTCGGTGGTGGCATCACTCGCGCCTGTCATGCTGGATGATAAAAAAGTTCAGCGGGTGAACATTGGTTCCGTCAGACGTTGGCAGGAGTGGGACATTGCACCTGGCGATCAAATCCTTGTGAGTCTTGCCGGTCAGGGTATTCCACGCATTGATGAAGTGGTCTGGCGCGGTGCAGAACGCACAAAACCGACGCCGCCAGAAAACCGTTTTAACGCGTTGACATGCTACTTCGCTTCTGATGTTTGTCAGGAACAATTCATATCGCGATTAGTTTGGCTGGGATCAAAACAGGTTTTGGGGCTGGAGGGCATCGGTGAATCTGGCTGGCGCTCGCTACATCAGACGCATCGCTTTGAGCATATTTTTTCCTGGCTTTCATTAACGCCAGAGCAATTGCAGCACACGCCGGGGATCGCGAAGAGTAAAGGTGAGCAGTTGTGGCATCAGTTTAACCTGGCACGTCAACAGCCTTTTACTCGCTGGGTGATGGCAATGGGAATACCGTTAACCCAAACGGCGCTTAATGCCAACGACTTCAGCTCCTGGGCGCAACTTTTGCAGAGAAGCGAACAGTATTGGCAGCAACTACCGGGGACAGGGGGGCGTCGCGCAAGTCAGGTTATGGAATGGAAGGATAATGCGCAAATCAAGATGCTGGGCAACTGGCTGGCTGCCCAGCAGATCACAGGTTTTGTGCCTTAGTGGCCTTCGTGGCTGTAATAAAAAACCGGTAATCCCAGTTTAAAACGCAGCGCCAGCAAGCGAGCGAAAAAGCCGAATACCAGGGTGGAAATAATCACCACATCATGGTTGGAAACATAGTGTTGCAGTGCGATGTACAGCACGGCGGAAGCAAAAGAAACCCCGGCGTACAACTCTTTCTGGAATACCAGTGGGATGCGTTTACAGAACATATCGCGCAAAACGCCGCCAAACACGCCAGTCGTCACAGCCGCGACAACGGCAATGATCGGGCCGTGTCCCATATCCAGCGCGACCTGTGCGCCAATGATAGAAAAAACCACCAGTCCGAGTGCATCGAGCACCAGAAAGACTTTACGCAGGTAAGGCATCACGGGAGCAACGATGGTGGTGAACACGGCGGCGGTGGCGACGATAATCACATACTCCGGGTGTTTGACCCAGCCAAGCGGATAGTGGCCCAGCAGAATATCACGTACTGATCCTCCGCCAATTGCGGTGGCGGTAGCAATGATAATTACGCCAAATGTATCCATGCGCCGCCGTCCGGCCGCCAGCGCCCCTGTCATTGCTTCGGCAGTAATGCCAACCAAATACAAAATGTGTAACAGCATGGTTCTCTCCCTAAAAATCTGCCTGGCAGGGTAGCGATTTGTGTGCATTGTCACGATTGAGATTTTTTAAGGAGAGAATGGGTTGATAACTTGTAGTTATGTGAAATTGCTATTTTCTGTAGTAAGAATGCATTTTTCTGATTTTGTGATAAGTAAAATGCATTAGAAAAAGTATGGAGTAAATAAATATGAGGACGAAACTATATGCGTAGCGCCGCTGTAATTAACAACGGCGTACGGAGATATGTCGCTTACTCGATGTTCTGAATCTGCTCGCGCATTTGCTCGATCAACACTTTCAGCTCGATGGCGGAGTTTGTCACTTCGGCATTGATAGATTTCGACGCAAGAGTGTTCGACTCGCGGTTGAACTCCTGCATCATAAAGTCCAGACGACGGCCAACCGCTTCTTTTTTCTTCAGAATGTTGTACGTCTCTTTAACATGCGCTTCGAGGCGGTCCAGCTCTTCGGCAACGTCAATTCGTTGTGCCAGCAGAACCAACTCCTGCTCCAGACGGTTATTTTCCAGCTGTACCTGGGCATCTTCCAGCTTTGCGACCAGACGCTCACGCTGCCATTGCAGGATTTCCGGCATATGGGCGCGGACTTTGACCACTTCGGCGGTGACGCCTTCCAGACGCTGCTCGATCAATGCTTTCAGCGCCTGACCTTCGGTTTCACGCGCGATGATAAAGTCGTCCAGGGTGCCATCAAGAGCAGCAAGAATTTCAGCGGCAATGGCGTCAAGATCCTGCTCCTGGGCTGCCATCACGCCCGGCCAGCGCAGGATATCAACCGGGTTGATTTCCCCTTCATCGCTCTGCATTTTTACCCAGTTCGCAGCAGTTACCAGCTGTTTAGCCAGTTTTTCGTTGAGGATCAGCTCACCTTGCGCGCTGACATCGGGTTCATAGCGCAGGGTACATTCCACTTTACCGCGCGTCAGGCGAGAACGAATACGCTCGCGAACGACAGGTTCAAGGCTACGGAACTGCTCCGGCAGACGAAAGTAAGTTTCCAGATAACGCTGGTTTACCGAGCGCATTTCCCAGGTTGCGCTCCCCCATTCACCCTTGATTTCACGCCGGGCGTAGGCGGTCATACTGCGGATCATAGACGTTCCTGTTTATAAAAGGAGAGGTGGAAGGATTATAGCCATCGATGCCTTGTCAGGATAGGAATAACCGCCGGAAGTCCGTATAATGCGCAGCCACATTTGTTTCAAGCCGGAGATTTCAATATGCGTCCAGCAGGCCGTAGCAATAATCAGGTGCGTCCCGTTACCCTGACTCGTAACTATACAAAACATGCAGAAGGCTCGGTGCTGGTCGAATTTGGCGATACCAAAGTGTTGTGTACCGCCTCTATTGAAGAAGGCGTGCCGCGCTTCCTGAAAGGTCAGGGCCAGGGCTGGATCACCGCAGAATACGGTATGCTGCCGCGTTCTACCCATACCCGTAATGCTCGTGAAGCGGCGAAAGGTAAGCAGGGCGGCCGCACGATGGAAATCCAGCGTCTGATCGCTCGTGCATTGCGCGCAGCAGTAGATTTGAAAGCCCTCGGTGAGTTTACTATTACGCTGGATTGCGACGTACTTCAGGCCGATGGCGGCACCCGCACTGCTTCTATCACCGGTGCTTGTGTTGCACTAGCTGATGCCCTGAATAAACTGGTTGAAAATGGCAAGCTGAAAACCAATCCAATGAAAGGTATGGTGGCCGCGGTTTCTGTCGGTATTGTTAACGGCGAAGCGATTTGCGATCTGGAATACGTTGAAGACTCAGCGGCTGAAACGGACATGAACGTAGTGATGACCGAAGACGGGCGCATCATTGAAGTGCAGGGGACGGCAGAAGGCGAGCCGTTCACCCATGAAGAGCTGCTCACCTTGTTGGCGCTTGCCCGAGGGGGAATCGAATCCATTGTAGCGACGCAGAAGGCGGCGCTGGCAAACTGATTTTTAAGGCGACTGATGAGTCGCCTTTTTTTTGTCTGTAGAAAAGTAAGATGAGGAGCGAAGGCATGAAACCATATCAGCGCCAGTTTATTGAATTTGCGCTTAGCAAGCAGGTGTTAAAGTTTGGCGAGTTTACGCTGAAATCCGGGCGCAAAAGCCCCTATTTCTTCAACGCCGGGCTGTTTAATACCGGGCGCGACCTGGCACTGTTAGGCCGTTTTTACGCTGAAGCATTGGTGGATTCCGGCATTGAGTTCGATCAGCTGTTTGGCCCTGCTTACAAAGGGATTCCGATTGCCACCACAACCGCCGTGGCGCTGGCGGAGCATCATGACCTGGACCTGCCGTACTGCTTTAACCGCAAAGAAGCAAAAGATCACGGTGAAGGCGGCAATCTGGTTGGTAGCGCGTTACAAGGGCGTGTGATGCTGGTGGATGATGTGATCACCGCCGGGACGGCGATTCGCGAGTCGATGGAAATTATTCAGGCCAATGGCGCGACGCTTGCTGGCGTGTTGATTTCGCTCGATCGTCAGGAACGGGGTCGCGGCGAAATTTCGGCGATTCAGGAAGTTGAGCGTGATTACAACTGCAAGGTGATCTCTATCATCACCCTGAAAGACCTGATTGCCTACCTGGAAGAGAAGCCAGAAATGGCGGAACATCTGGCGGCGGTTAAGGCCTATCGCGAAGAGTTTGGCGTTTAAAAATATGCGCTGCGCAGGGTTTTTGCTGTGCGCAGCGTGATGCGCTTTAAGATATCGTGTTAATCTGCTTTCGCCAGCAGTGGCAATAGCGTTTCCGGCCTTTTGTGCCGGGAGGGTCGGCGAGTCGCCGACTTAACGCCAGTAGTATGTCCATATACCCAAAGCCGCTTCATTGTACTTAAGTACGCTTCGCGTACGTCGCGCTGACGCGCTCAGTACAGTTACGCGCCTTTGGGATGGTTTGATGGTATTGCCGCTGTTGGTGCCTCTTTTGGCCGCCGTGATGTGGAGAGTGGAATGGATGCTACCCGGATAACCCTTCTGGCGCTCGATTTGTTCGGCTCGCCGGGCTGGAGTGCCGATAAAGAAATACAGCGGCTGTATGCGCTCAGTAATCATGTCGGACGCCATTACCGACACATTATTCTTTCTAAGCGCCACGGTGGTCAGCGGATGCTGCTAGCCCCTGATTACTTGCTCAAAACCGTACAGCGCAACATTCTTAAGAACGTACTTTCACAATTTCCACTTTCCTCTTTTGCTACCGCCTACCGACCGGGTTGCCCAATCGTCAGCAACGCGCAGCCACACTGCCAACAGCCGCAGATCCTGAAACTCGATATCGAAAACTTTTTCGATAGCATTAGCTGGTTACAGGTCTGGCGTGTATTTCGCCAGGCCCAGTTGCCACGTAATGTGGTAACCATGCTGACCTGGCTTTGTTGTTATAACGACGCGTTACCGCAGGGGGCACCAACTTCGCCAGCCATTTCCAATCTTGTGATGCGCTGTTTTGATGAGCGCATAGGGGAGTGGTGTCAGACTCGGGGAATTACCTACACCCGCTACTGCGATGACATGACCTTTTCCGGTCACTTCAATGCCCGCCAGGTTAAAAATAAAGTGTGCGGATTGTTAGCGGAGCTGGGCCTGAGCCTCAATCAACGCAAAAGCTGCCTGGTTGCGGCCTGTAAGCGCCAGCAGGTAACCGGGATTGTTGTTAATCACAAACCACAGCTTGCCCGTGAAGCTCGCCGGGCGCTGCGTCAGGAGGTGCATTTGTGCCAAAAATATGGCGTTATTTCGCATCTTAGTCATCGTGGTGAACTTGATCCTTCAGGCGATCTCCACGCACAGGCAACGGCGTATCTGTATGCTTTGCAGGGAAGAATAAACTGGTTATTGCAAATCAACCCTGAGGATGAGGCCTTTAAACAGGCGAGGGAAAGTGTAAAGCGAATGCTGGTGGCATGGTAAGAAAAGCGTCAGGCAGACGTTTCTGCCTGAACGTTTAGGGGAGAATTACTGCAACTGCGCAGCAATCAGTGGCCAGCGGGCGTCAAAATCATCCGTCGGGCGGTATTTAAACTCGCTGCGGACAAAGCGTGACAGCATACCTTCACAAAATGCCAGCAACTGGCTTGCCAGCAGCGTTTCATCGGTGGTGTAACCTTCACCCTCACGCATTCTCTTTTCACGCAATACCTGACGCAACTGCGCTTCAATACGCTCGAACAGTTGGTTGATGCGCCCTTGCAGGCGGTCTTGTTCAAACATCAGCGCATGCCCGGTAAGGATGCGGGTCAGGCCAGGATTACGCTCACCAAAACCGAGGAGCAACAACACAATCAGACGCAGGCGCGTTGTGGTGTCCTTCTCATCTTTCAGAATCAGATTGATGCGAGTAATCAGGCTATCTTCGATAAACTCAATCAGGCTATCGAACATGCGGGTTTTACTGGGGAAGTGGCGATACAGAGCCGCTTCGGAAACGCCGACAGAGGCGGCCAGTTTCGCTGTCGTGATACGTTGGCTTCCATCGCTGGATTCCAGCATCAGCGCCAGAGACTGAAGTATTTCTTCGCGACGGTTCCTTTTCGCAGTTTGTTTTTCTGCCATGTTACAAAATACCCCTGAAAATAAGCACTTGCCAGGCGGCACCCACGCTATGACCGCAAACGAAATGTTTGCGGCTATGTTATGACGTTATTCGGATGCGTATGTGTTACTGACGACCAGAGTGACCAAAGCCGCCTTCACCGCGGTCGGTGGCGTCAAAATCTTCCACCAGATTAAATTCGGTCTGTACTACCGGAACAAAAATCATCTGCGCGATACGTTCGCCTGGTTGAATGGTGAAGCTGTCCTTACCACGGTTCCACACGGAAATCATCAACTGGCCCTGATAGTCAGAATCGATCAATCCTACCAGGTTGCCGAGCACGATACCGTGCTTATGTCCCAATCCGGAGCGCGGCAGCATCATCGCCGCCAGTGACGGGTCGGCAATATGAATCGCCAACCCGGTAGGTACCAGGGTGGTGTCGCCCGGCGCCAGTTCTACGGCGTCGTCGAGACAGGCGCGCAGGTCAAGTCCGGCAGAACCAGAAGTGGCATAAGTCGGGAGCGGAAATTCCTTCCCAACGCGCGGGTCCAGAATCTTAACGTCGATTTTTTTCATCATAACGGGTCACGATCTCGTCGAGTAATAATTGGCCAAGGAGCTCTTTGCGCTCAAGCGGTAAGACTTTATCTCCGTCTTGCCAGAAAAGGTGTAATGCATTGCTGTCGCTGTTAAATCCTTGAGTTGGCCGGGAAACATCGTTCGCGCAGATCAGATCAAGGTTTTTACGAATACGTTTTTGCCGGGCGTATTCTTCCACATTATTTGTTTCGGCCGCAAATCCAACAACATAAGGCCTTTGGTCTTTTAGTGCGGCAACTCCAGCGACGATATCAGGGTTTTTGACCATTTTTATTGTTAATTCATCCCCCTGAGTCGCCTGCTTTTTGATTTTTTCACTGGCGACAGCGGCTGCGCGATAATCAGCCACGGCGGCGCAACCGATAAAAATATTTTGCTGCTGTACAGAGGCCTTCACAGCGGCTTCCATCTCCAGTGCGGTCATCACATCCACACGTTTAACAAACGGCGGTGTCAGTAGCGAAACCGGTCCGGAAACCAGTGTAACGTTCGCTCCGCGACGGGCAGCGGCTGCGGCGATAGCAAAGCCCATCTTGCCGGAGCTGTGATTAGAGATATAACGCACGGGATCGAGCGGTTCACGCGTCGGGCCGGCGGTAATCATAATGTTCAGATGTTTCAGGTCGTTGACGGGAGAAAAATGCGCTACCGCCATATCCACAATGGTTAATGGATCGAGCATTCGCCCAGGGCCGATATCACCACAGGCCTGACTGCCGCTATCTGGCCCCCAGATCAGCAAACCACGTGAGGCAAGTACCTCTAAATTATGTTGGGTAGCCGCAGCACGATACATCTGCTGGTTCATGGCTGGCAGTACGGCAACAGGCGCAGGCGTGGCCAGGCAAATCGTTGATACCAGATCATTCGCCATCCCGGCAGCTACGCGGGCAATCAAATCAGCGGTGGCTGGGGCGAGAATCACTAAATCAGCCCATTTACCCAGCTCAATATGACCCATAGCCGCCTCGGCTGCTGGATCCAGCAGACTATCGGAAACGGGATAACCCGAAACCGCCTGCAAGCTAAGTGGGGTGATAAAGGCTTTTGCCGCTTCGGTCATGGCTACGCGGACGTCTGCTCCGCGATCGCGCAAACGACGCACCAGCTCAGGGGTTTTATAGGCAGCAATACCGCCGCTGACGCCGAGAACGATTTTTTTACCGGCCAGGCTCATGATGATTTTTCCTGTAGGGGGACACCAGAAGTTGGCGATTTTATCACAATACTTTTGTTGTCGTGCTTTCACCTGAGAATCACTTTGCGAGGCGCTTTCCAGGATTGAAAACTGGCCGTCGATTTAACCAAACGACTATGACAGCATGCGCCCTCCACAAAGGAGGTGAAGGTGAAAAACAAGGTAGAATTGTTGATGCCGCGCGAAAAAATGCTGAAGTTGGGCATTGGCGCGTTAACGGATGTTGAACTGCTGGCGTTATTTCTGCGTACGGGGACGCGCGGTAAGGATGTGTTAACCCTGGCGAAAGAGATGCTGGAGAATTTTGGGTCGCTATACGGCTTGTTATCCTCTGAATATGAACAATTTAGTGGCGTTCATGGAATTGGTGTGGCGAAATTCGCCCAGTTAAAGGGAGTTGCGGAACTGGCGCGGCGTTACTACAACGTGCGGATGCGCGAAGAAAGCCCGTTGCTCAGCCCGGAGATGACGAGGGAGTTTTTACAAAGCCAACTTACGGGAGAGGAACGAGAGATCTTTATGGTGATCTTTCTCGATTCCCAACACCGGATCCTTACTCACAGCCGACTCTTTTCCGGCACGTTAAATCATGTGGAAGTCCATCCACGAGAAATTATTCGTGAAGCGATAAAAATAAACGCCTCGGCGCTGATCCTTGCCCATAATCACCCTTCTGGTTGTGCTGAACCCAGTAAAGCGGATAAACTCATTACCGAACGGATAATAAAAAGTTGTCAGTTCATGGATTTACGCGTGCTCGACCATATCGTGATTGGGCGTGGAGAATATGTTTCTTTTGCCGAACGCGGCTGGATTTAATCCGCTATGCGCGATCCTTCGGGATCTTTGTCTGTTCGGGACTTGAGCACATCGCCGAGTCAGCGTATACTACGCCACCTTTGAGAATCTCGGGTTTGGCATTTGGGCCTGGCAATCGAGAGTTCACATAGAACTGCGATGACCGGGCTGTAAAGCCTGACGAGGCGCCAATACCCCATACGAAGCTCGAGCTAATTTGATTTTTGGAGAATAGACATGTCCCGAGTCTGCCAAGTTACTGGCAAGCGTCCGGTGACCGGTAACAACCGTTCCCACGCACTGAACGCGACTAAACGCCGTTTCCTGCCGAACCTGCACTCTCACCGTTTCTGGGTTGAGAGCGAGAAGCGTTTTGTCACCCTGCGCGTATCTGCTAAAGGTATGCGTGTAATCGATAAAAAAGGCATTGATACAGTTCTGGCTGAACTGCGTGCCCGTGGCGAAAAGTACTAAGTACTTAGAGGAAATAAATCATGGCTAAAGGTATTCGTGAGAAAATCAAGCTGGTTTCTTCTGCTGGTACTGGTCACTTCTATACCACTACGAAGAACAAACGTACTAAGCCGGAAAAACTGGAACTGAAAAAGTTCGATCCAGTTGTTCGCCAGCACGTGATCTACAAAGAAGCGAAAATCAAATAATTTTCGCTTTGATGTAACGAAAAACCTCGCTACGGCGGGGTTTTTTGTTATCTGCCTGCCCCCATATTGACTGCATCTGTTCATTCCTGGAGATGCTATGCCTGAATTACCCGAAGTTGAAACCAGCCGTCGCGGCATAGAACCGCATCTCGTTGGTGCAACCATTCTTCATGCGGTGGTGCGCAACGGACGCTTGCGCTGGCCGGTTTCGGAAGAAATCTACCGTTTAAGCGATCAACCAGTGCTAAGTGTACAGCGCCGTGCTAAATATCTGCTGCTGGAGCTGCCTGAGGGCTGGATTATCATTCATCTGGGGATGTCTGGCAGCCTGCGCATCCTTCCAGAAGAACTTCCCCCCGAAAAGCATGACCATGTTGATTTGGTGATGAGCAACGGCAAAGTGCTGCGCTACACCGATCCGCGTCGCTTTGGTGCCTGGCTGTGGACCAAAGAGCTGGAAGGGCACAACGTGCTGGCACATCTTGGGCCGGAGCCGCTTAGCGACGATTTCAACGGTGAGTACCTGCATCAGAAGTGCGCGAAGAAAAAAACGGCGATTAAACCGTGGCTGATGGATAACAAACTGGTGGTAGGCGTAGGGAATATCTATGCCAGCGAATCTCTGTTTGCGGCGGGGATCCATCCGGATCGGCTGGCGTCATCACTGTCGCTGGCAGAATGTGAATTGTTAGCTCGGGTGATTAAAGCGGTGTTGCTGCGTTCGATTGAGCAGGGTGGTACAACGCTGAAAGATTTTCTGCAAAGTGATGGTAAACCGGGCTATTTCGCGCAGGAATTGCAGGTTTACGGGCGAAAAGGCGAGCCGTGTCGGGTGTGCGGTACGCCGATTGTGGCGACTAAACATGCGCAGCGGGCTACGTTTTATTGTCGGCAGTGCCAGAAATAATTGATGCTTGCCGGATGGCATACCATCCGGCATAAACGCTACGCTAACTTCGCCATCAGCGCCTGATGGACATTCTCCGGCAGGAAATGGGTGACATCGCCCTGATGGCGCGCCACTTCTTTAACCAGCGATGAAGAGATAAACGACCACTCTTTCGACGGCATCAGAAACACACTTTCCAGTTCTGGCATTAAGTGGCGATTCATATGCGCCAGCTGCATTTCATATTCAAAATCTGCCACCGCACGCAGACCACGAATCAGCACAGTGGCGTGTTGATTGCGGGCGAAGTTTGCCATCAAATCGCTAAATCCGACCACTTCAACGTTTCCCAGATGCGCAGTTGCCTGTTGTGCCAGTGCCACACGTTCTTCCAGAGTAAACATCGGTTTTTTACTGGGGCTGGCGGCAATCGCCAGAATAACGTGATCGAACATCTGCGTGGCGCGCGTCACGATATCGATATGACCATTGGTAATGGGATCGAAAGTACCCGGATAAATCGCCCGTTTTTGCATAACAACCTCAATGCGTTTTCGGTGGCAGGTAAGGTTCCAGCAGTTGAAGCAGACGCTGTAGCGCGCCCTGGTTTTGATACAGCACTTCAACGGCATGACGGCCATAGAAACTACGGTAATCGGCGTCGGTGAGTAAAGAGGAAACCTCTTTTGCAAGCGTAGTGGCATCGGTGACGGTAATCAGCCCGCTTGCCTGCTCCAGCCGCGCGCAAATGTCTTTAAAGTTAAAGGTATGCGGCCCCATCAACACCGGGATAGCGTGTGCGGCGGCCTCCAGCGGATTATGCCCACCGCGTTCAACCAGTGAACCGCCAACAAACGCGAGATCGGCAATACCGTACAGCAACATCAGTTCGCCCATCGTATCGCCAACCACCACTTGTGTACTGGCGGAAGGGACCTCTCCGGAAGAGCGTGTGATATAGCTTAGTCCAGCCTGGCGGACAAGGTTAATCGCATCTGGGAAGCGTTCCGGATGACGGGGTACCAGGATGAGCAATAAATTCGGGAACTGTTGTAACAGCGCCTGATGGGCGGCAATCACTACGCTCTCTTCGCCATCATGAGTACTGGTTGCAATCCATACCGGACGATGCGGCGCCCACTGGCGGCGCAGTGTTACTGCTTTAGCGGCTAACTGTGGCGTCACTGAAATATCGAATTTCAGGCTACCGGTGACGGTGACCTGATTATTTTTTGCACCTAGCGTCACAAAGCGCGCAGCATCTTCTTCATTTTGCGCAGCAATCAGCGTAATACGGCGGAGCAAGCGACGAACAAATTTACCCAGTTTGGCGTAACCTGCGGCAGAGCGTGCAGAGAGTCGCGCATTAGCGATAACCAGTGGAATTTTACGTTTATGCAGTGCCGCGATCAGGTTAGGCCACAGTTCGGTTTCCATAATCAACACCAGCTTCGGGTCGACCTTATTAAGGAAACGGTTGAGTGCATCGGGCAGATCGTAAGGCAGATAGACGTGCTGAACATCTTTTCCAAAAGCCGATTGTACGCGCTCTGAACCAGTCGGCGTCATAGTCGTGACTGTGATTGGCAAATCAGGATAGCGATGACGCAGCGCGCGCACCAGCGGGATTGCCGCCAGGG
Organism: Escherichia sp. E4702; assembly: GCF_963883545.1. Lineage (NCBI taxonomy): Bacteria > Pseudomonadati > Pseudomonadota > Gammaproteobacteria > Enterobacterales > Enterobacteriaceae > Escherichia > Escherichia sp. E4702. The sequence goes on from NZ_CAWORF010000035.1 coordinate 118,731, forward strand.
TTTCACCGACGGAGACGGAGTGCAGCATAATGCCGCCTGGTGTTAGCGGATGGCGGTAAAAACCGTAACGTTCACCCCAGCGTTTTCGATAGGCCGGAGCCTTACGTCCGCGCACCCAGAGCCGTATCCATATTAGCGGCTGAATAAGGTAGAGAAGGGCGGTGTAAAGCAATTCGAGCATAATAAATAGCTGACTTATGGATGTGCTGGGGATTCTATGTATTTAACGGTGGCTTTACCATTACTTTTCCCGTTTTTGACTTAAATAGCTTCAGTTTGGTCTGATCTGCCGCTACATCTTCAGTTTTTTTGTATTTTTATGCGATTCATTGAAACTCGGCCCCATTTTCAACTCTACATTGGCCATACCGACATTATCGATATGCTGTTTTTTATCTATTTGATTTTTATGATTAAAACATATTTCGTGTATAAAAATCATTCGGGTCGGATTGCTGCGAAAGAAATGATACACTAGCACGTCAAAGTAAGTGCGTTATCAGTATTCAGGTAGCTGTTGAGCCTGGGGCGGTAGCGTGCTTTTTTTCTGCTTAACTTAATCAGACAATCACACAAAAGAGTCGCTAGTGGAAAAGCCATTTCGAAAAATTCTGGTCATAAAGATGCGATATCATGGAGATATGTTATTAACTACTCCTGTCATCAGTACGCTCAAGCAGAATTATCCTGATGCAAAAATCGATATGCTGCTTTATCAGGATACCATCCCTATTTTGTCTGAAAACCCGGAAATTAATGCGCTCTACGGGATAAGCAATAAAGGTGCGGGAACATTCGATAAAATTAAAAATGTGCTTTCGTTGATAAAAACTCTGCGTGCGAATAATTATGACCTGGTCATTAATCTTACGGATCAGTGGATGGTGGCGCTGCTAGTACGTTTTTTACCCGCACGGATGAAAATATCGCAACTTTATGGTCATCGGCAGCATGGCATTTGGAAAAAAAGCTTCACACACTTAGCGCCAATACACGGCACACATATTGTTGAGCGTAATTTATCGGTCCTTGAGCCATTAGGTATTACCGATTTCTACACCGACACAACAATGAGTTACGCCGAAGATTGCTGGAAGAAGATGCGCCAGGAGTTAGATGCCCTGGGCGTAAAAGATCATTATGTTGTCATCCAACCGACAGCGCGTCAGATATTTAAGTGCTGGGATAACGATAAATTTTCTAAGGTTATCGATGCGCTGCAACAGCGAGGGTATCAGGTTGTCCTGACCTGTGGGCCTTCGGCAGATGATCTCGCTTGTGTAGATGAGATTGCACGAGGTTGCGAAACGAAACCCATTACTGGCCTTGCAGGTAAAACACGTTTTCCTGAACTAGGCGCGTTAATTGATCATGCTGTGCTTTTTATTGGCGTGGATTCTGCGCCGGGGCATATTGCGGCGGCGGTGAAGACGCCAGTTATTAGCCTATTTGGGGCCACTGATCATGTATTCTGGCGCCCATGGACCGAGAATATTATTCAGTTCTGGGCGGGGAATTATCAGAAAATGCCGACCCGGCATGAACTTGACCGCAACAAAAAATATCTTTCTGTTATTCCAGCGGAAGATGTGATCGCCGCTACGGAAAAGCTGTTGCCAGAAGATGTCCCTTCAGCTGACAGGAATGCACAATTATGATCGTGGCGTTTTGTTTATATAAATATTTTCCATTTGGTGGGCTTCAACGTGACTTTATGCGCATTGCATCAACAGTTGCCGCACGGGGCCACCATGTTCGGATCTATACGCAGTCGTGGGAAGGTGATTGCCCGAAAGCATTTGAGCTTATTCAGGTGCCAGTTAAGTCCCATACCAACCATGGACGCAATGCAGAATATTATGCCTGGGTACAAAATCATCTCAAAGCGCATCCCGCTGATCGCGTTGTTGGGTTTAATAAGATGCCAGGGTTGGATGTTTATTTTGCCGCTGATGTTTGTTACGCCGAGAAAGTTGCGCAAGAAAAAGGTTTTTTATATCGTTTAACATCACGATATCGCCATTATGCCGCATTTGAGCGAGCGACTTTCGAGCAGGGTAAATCGACGAAACTTATGATGCTGACCGATAAGCAAATCGCCGATTTCCAGAAGCATTATCAAACTGAATCTGAACGTTTTCAAATTCTTCCTCCCGGTATTTATCCGGACAGAAAATACAGCGAGCAAATCCCAAACAGTCGTGAAATTTATCGCCAGAAAAATGGCATAAAAGAGCAACAAAACTTATTACTGCAGGTTGGATCAGATTTTGGCCGTAAAGGTGTGGATCGCTCAATTGAGGCTTTGGCATCGTTACCGGAATCATTACGTCACAATACGCTTTTATTTGTTGTTGGTCAGGATAAACCGCGGAAATTTGAAGCGTTGGCAGAAAAACTCGGCGTGCGGAGCAATGTGCATTTCTTCTCTGGCCGCAATGATGTGTCAGAATTAATGGCAGCCGCTGATTTATTACTGCATCCCGCTTATCAGGAAGCCGCGGGTATCGTTCTTCTTGAAGCGATCACTGCTGGATTACCTGTTTTAACAACTGCGGTATGTGGGTATGCGCATTATATTGCGGATGCCAATTGTGGAACGGTCATCGCTGAACCTTTCTCCCAGGAACAATTAAATGAAGTTTTACGTAAAGCGTTAACTCAATCTCCATTACGAATGGCCTGGGCGGAGAATGCTCGCCATTATGCCGATACTCAGGATTTGTATAGCCTGCCAGAGAAAGCCGCAGATATCATTACAGGTGGTTTAGATGGTTGAATTAAAAGAGCCGCTTGCCACACTTTGGCGTGGTAAAGATGCTTTTGCAGAAGTCAAAAAACTAAATGGCGAGGTATTTCGTGAACTCGAGACGCGTCGCACATTACGCTTTGAACTGGCCGGGAAAAGCTATTTCCTCAAATGGCACAAAGGGACGACTTTAAAAGAAATTATAAAAAACCTGCTCTCATTGCGGATGCCCGTTTTAGGCGCAGACAGAGAGTGGCACGCTATTCATCGCCTGAGTGATGTTGGCGTTGATACAATGAAGGGCATTGGGTTTGGTGAAAAAGGGTTAAATCCATTAACTCGCACATCATTTATTATTACCGAAGATCTCACTCCCACGATTAGCCTTGAAGATTATTGTGCTGATTGGGCCGTTAATCCTCCTGATATACGTGTTAAACGTATGCTGATCGCGCGTGTGGCAACCATGGTGCGTAAAATGCACGCCGCAGGGATAAACCACCGCGACTGTTATATTTGCCACTTTTTGCTCCATTTGCCATTTACTGGCCGGGAAGATGAATTAAAAATTTCGGTTATCGATCTGCATCGGGCACAGATACGGGCAAAAGTACCGCGTCGTTGGCGGGATAAAGATTTAATTGGTTTGTATTTCTCATCAATGAATATTGGGCTGACGCAGAGAGATATCTGGCGATTTATGAAGGTTTATTTTGGGATGCCTTTACGTAAGATATTATCTCTTGAACGGAATTTATTGAACATGGCAAGTGTTAAGGCCGAGCATATTAAAGAGCGAACACAACGCAAAGGATTATAAAAATATTTATCAGTATGTACTGGAACTAACTTCATTATGACTATTTATTTTATAAACTGGGTTGCAGATTATGAATTAAGAATGATCCAGTACCTGAAAAAAAAGTACAAGATAAAAAATATAACAACACCAAAAAAATACAACTGGGTTAATAAGAAAATTTCGAAATTAGGGATGGATAATGCATGGCTGGGGCGATTATTTATCAAGCATTACCTCAATGATATCAGAAAAGATGACATAATTATCTTTAATGACAGTGTTATTAATAAAGGTATCAATAAACAAATATTAAAAAACATTAACTGTCATAAAGTTTTGCTTCTAAGAAATACTGTCAGCGAAGATTTTATTTTTGATAACACTAATTATTTTGATATTATCTATGATTTTGAGCATAGATTTATAGGGAATGAAAAGACCAAGGCAATAGAACAATTTTTTCCTATAGGAATGGATGAAATTAGAAATTATAGTTTATCTGACAAAAATAACAGTCAGCCAATATGTTTTTTTCTTGGTCGTGATAAAGGACGTCTTCAAATAATTAATGAATTAGCCGATAGATTAACAACACTAGGATGTAAGTTAGATTTTAATGTTGTCAAAGATAAAACATCATCTCCGACTTCAAAGTATTTGATTGAAGAACAAATACCGTATGAAGAGAATCTTAGAAGAACATTAAATGCTAATATAATTGTTGATATAACTAAAGAAAACCAATCTGGCTGGACTCTTCGTATACTTGAGGCACTATTTTTCAATAAAAAATTAATTACTAATAATATAAATATACTTGGTTCAGAAATCTATAGTGAGTCTCGCTTTTTTATAATAGGCCATGATGATTGGGATAAGTTAGAGTATTTTATTAACTCATCTGTTAAACCAATGGATTATGATAGCTTATATAAATTCAGCCCTGATAAAATGATGTCAACAATTGTTTCTGATTTTATAGAAAAATAAAATCATTAAAACAGTGAGCTTTACTCAATTAATGAGAGTTTCAATGAAAATAGCATTTATCGGCGAAGCTGTTTCTGGATTTGGCGGCATGGAAACAGTCATTCGTGATGTTATTACTACCTTCAGGAAACAACATATCCATAGTGAAATGTTTTTCTTTTGTCGTAATGATAAAATGGATAAGGGATGGTTGGAAGGTATTAAATACTCATGTTCATTTTCCAATATTCGTTTAGGTTTTTTGCGTCGGGCGAAACATATTTATGCTCTAAGTAAATGGCTTCAGGAGTACCAACCAGATATCGTTATTTGTATTGATGTGATCTCCTGCCTGTTTGCCGCCAAAGCACGTAAAAAATCAGGAATTAATGTGCCAGTATTTTCATGGCCACATTTTTCTTTAGATCACAAAAAACATGCTGAATATATCACCTGTGCCGACTATCATTTAGCAATCAGCTCTGGCATTAAACAGCAAATGATTAATCGGGGTGTAGCAGAATCGACGATAAATGTTATTTTTAATCCAGTCGAAGCTAAAGACACAGTCATTCCTGCGCCTGAGGAAGGCGAAACGGCAACGTTCATTTATGTTGGGCGTATGAAATTCGAGGGCCAGAAGCGAGTTAAAGACCTCCTTGATGGCTTATCACAAGCGCAAGGTAACTGGAAACTCCATGTATTGGGTGATGGTTCCGATTTCGAAAAATGCCAGGCTTATAGTAGAGAACTAAATATTGATGATCGAATTGTCTGGTATGGTTGGCAACAACATCCCTGGGAATTGGTCCAGCAAGATATTAAAAAGGTGAGTGCGTTATTGCTCACGTCATCTTTTGAAGGTTTCCCAATGACCCTACTTGAAGCCTTGTCATGGGGAATTCCTTGTATCAGTGCCGATTGTGTCTCCGGGCCTGCTGACATTATTCAACCTGATGTCAATGGTCATCTGTATCAACCGGGAGATATTGCTGGTTTTGTAACGCTTCTAAATAAATATATAGCAGGTGAAATTCATATCGAACATGAAAAAATTCCTGCGTCGATCGATAAGTTTTACCAATTGAAGTATTACGATAGATTACATGAAATAATTATTTCTGCTATTTCCCGGAGGAAATAATGCAGCAGGTGTTTTTCCAGGAAACTGAGTTTCTTAATTCAGTTATTGATTATAATCATAAAGTAGAAACAGAAAATCTTTGTCTGGACATCGCTTATGGAACTGACAAAAATTTTCTATTTGGTTGCGGAATTTCGATTGCTTCAATATTAAAGTATAATGAAGGAAGTCGATTGTGTTTCCATATTTTTACTGACTATTTTGGTGATGATGATCGTAAGTATTTTGATGCCCTGGCGCTGCAGTATAAAACCAGAATTAAAATATATCTGATTAATGCTGATCGACTCCGCTCATTGCCTAGCACTAAGAACTGGACTCATGCAATATATTTTCGCTTTGTTATTGCAGATTACTTTATTAATAAGACGTCTAAAGTCCTTTATCTGGATGCAGATATCATTTGTCAGGGGAGTATTGATCCACTAATTAATTTCTCATTTCCTGACAATAAAGTCGCAATGGTTGTTACAGAAGGGCAAACTGACTGGTGGGAAAAACGCGCACATTCGTTAGGTGTTGCGGGAATTGCTAAAGGTTACTTTAACTCCGGTTTTTTATTGATTAATACTGACCAATGGGCTGCTCAGCAGGTTTCTGCACGAGCCATTGCAATGCTAAATGATCCAGAAATAGTCAAAAAAATAACACATCCTGATCAGGATGTATTAAATATGTTGCTGGCAGACAGACTTATTTTTGCTGATATAAAATATAACACCCAGTTTAGCTTAAACTATCAACTCAAAGAAAGTTTTACAAACCCAGTAACCAACGATACTATTTTTATCCACTATATCGGTCCAACCAAGCCCTGGCATGATTGGGCCTGGGATTATCCTGTATCACAAGCCTTTATGGAGGCAAAAAATGCTTCGCCATGGAAGAATACGGCGTTGCTGAAACCGAACAATAGCAATCAATTAAGATATAGCGCAAAACATATGCTTAAAAAGCATAGATATCTAAAAGGATTTAGCAATTATCTTTTTTATTTTATTGAAAAGATAAAGCATTAAAACTGGGAAACTATAAAGTAATGATATAAGGGTAGCATTGTGGACTCATTTCCTGCCATAGAAATAGATAAAGTTAAAGCCTGGGATTTTCGGCTAGCTAATATAAATACTTCTGAATGTTTAAATGTTGCCTATGGTGTCGATGCTAATTATCTTGATGGTGTAGGTGTTTCCATCACATCAATTGTCCTAAATAATCGACATATTAATCTTGATTTTTATATTATTGCTGATGTTTATAATGATGGTTTTTTTCAAAAAGTCGCAAAGCTTGCAGAGCAATACCAATTAAGAATCACGCTATATAGAATTAACACTGATAAGCTCCAGTGCTTGCCTTGTACACAGGTCTGGTCAAGAGCAATGTACTTCCGTTTATTTGCATTTCAATTATTGGGTTTAACGCTTGATCGTTTGCTTTATCTTGATGCAGATGTTGTTTGTAAAGGCGATATTAGCCAACTATTGCATCTGGATTTAAACGGAGCGGTAGCTGCTGTTGTTAAAGATGTTGAGCCAATGCAGGAAAAGGCGGTATCCAGGTTGTCTGATCCTGAATTACTTGGGCAATACTTTAATTCCGGCGTCGTTTATTTAGACTTAAAAAAATGGGCTGACGCAAAACTAACAGAAAAAGCGTTGTCTATTCTTATGAGTAAAGATAATGTTTATAAATACCCTGATCAGGATGTTATGAATATCTTACTGAAAGGGATGACAATATTTTTGCCTCGTGAGTACAATACAATTTATACAATTAAAAGTGAATTAAAAGACAAAACACATCAAAACTATAAAAAGCTGATTACAGAAAGTACTCTGCTTATTCATTATACAGGTGCAACTAAACCGTGGCACAAATGGGCAATTTATCCATCGGTAAAATACTATAAAATAGCTTTAGAAAATTCACCATGGAAAGATGACTCTCCACGAGATGCAAAATCAATTATTGAATTTAAAAAAAGATATAAACATCTTTTAGTACAGCATAAATATATCTCAGGAATTATAGCAGGAGTCTGTTATCTTTGCCGAAAATATTACCGTAAATAACATTTAACTGGTTTATTATGATTCAGAAGAGCAAGATCAAAGACTTGGTTGTTTTTACCGATGAAAACAATTCAAAGTATCTCAATGTATTAAATGACTTCTTGTCTTATAATATAAATATCATCAAGGTTTTTCGTTCTATTGATGATACAAAAGTTATGCTTATTGATACCGATTACGGTAAATTGATTCTTAAGGTTTTTTCTCCGAAAGTTAAGCGTAACGAACGTTTCTTTAAGTCTCTGTTAAAAGGTGATTATTACGAACGCCTTTTTGAGCAAACCCAAAAAGTAAGAAATGAAGGGTTAAATACACTCAATGATTTTTATTTATTGGCTGAACGGAAAACCTTACGATTTGTCCATACTTATATCATGATCATCGAGTATATTGATGGCATAGAGTTGTGTGATATGCCTGATATTGATGATGTGCTAAAAAATAAAATTCAGCAATCAATTAATTCCTTACATCAACATGGCATGGTTTCTGGCGACCCCCATCGTGGTAACTTCATTATAAAAAATGGTGAGGTTCGAATTATTGATCTCTCCGGAAAACGTGCTTCAGCGCAGCGTAAAGCGAAAGATCGTATTGACTTAGAGCGTCATTACGGTATTAAAAATGAGATTAAAGATCTAGGCTATTATCTTTTAGTATATCGTAAAAAAATGCGCAATTTTATGCGGCGTTTGAAAGGGAAACCAGCGCGCTAAAATAGAAATATCCATAATTACATGTCTTCACCAGGACAGTTTTAAGCGGAGTTATTTATTTCACAGGTTTATCATGAAGAATATTAGATACATTGACAAAAAAGATGTTGAAAACCTGATTGAAAATAAAACATCTGATGATGTTATTATTTTTCTTTCTGGTCCTACATCGCAAAAAACACCTTTGTCAGCATTACGAACAAAGGATATTATTGCTGTCAATGGTTCTGCGCAATATTTGTTAAGTCATAATATCGTTCCTTTTATATATGTACTTACAGATGTCCGCTTTTTACATCAGCGTCGTGATGATTTTTATAAATTTAGCCAGAGAAGTCGTTATACCATAGTAAACGTTGACGTTTATGAACACGCTTCCAAAGAAGATAAACTTTATATCCTCCAGAACTGCCTCGTATTACGATCCTTTTACCGCCGAGAAAAAGGTGGTTTGATAAAGAAGATTAAATTTAATATTTTGAGCCAGATTCACAAAGAACTGCTGATCTCTGTACCGTTGTCTAAAAAAGGTCGTCTGGTTGGATTTTGCAAGGACATTAGTCTTGGTTATTGCTCATGCCATACTATTGCTTTTGCTGCAATTCAAATAGCATATTCACTAAAGTATGCACGGATTATTTGTTCCGGTCTGGATTTAACTGGTAGTTGTTCGCGTTTCTATGATGAAAATAAGAATCCCATGCCCTCGGAATTAAGTAAGGATTTATTCAAAATCTTGCCATTTTTCCGTTTTATGCGTGATAATGTAGATGATATTAATATTTATAATTTGTCGGATGATACGGCAATTCAATATGATATCATTCCATTTATGGAACTGTCATAAATTTTATAATCTTGGGTTTGCTATAAAATAATCTAGTATTTTCTATGTCTTTATCTCGTATTATCAAAATATTGGAGTTGGCTAATAATGATTAAAAAGATAATATTTACCGTCACACCAATATTTTCTATACCGCCAAAAGGAGCTGCAGCGGTTGAAACATGGATTTATCAGGTCGCCAAAAGACTTTCGATTCCAGCAACTATCGCCTGTATTCGAAACGACGGTTACCCTATCTACACAAAAGTAAATGATAATTGTGATATTCACTACATTGGTTTTAGTCGAGTCTATAAACGACTTTTCCAAAAGTGGACTCGACTTGATCCTGTGCCATATTCTCAGCGCATTTTAAATACTCAACCTATAAACGCTGATCCGAAAGACTCAGTTATTGTTATCCACAATAGTATGAAGCTGTATAAACAGATTCGTGGTAGAAGTCCTCAAGCACAGCTAGTCATGCACCTTCACAATGCTTTTGAACCCGGGCAGTTAGACAAAAATGCAAAAGTAATTGTTCCTAGCCAGTTTCTGTACGATTTCTATTCGGAAAAAATGCCTGATGCAGATATTGCTATTGTGCCTAATGGTTTTTGCTCTGAATCGTATACACATGATAATACTGAAGATTTAAGGAAGAAGCTTAACATCGATGCGAATGATACGGTGTTATTATTTGCAGGAAGGATATCGCCAGATAAAGGCTGTCTGATGCTTATGGATGCTTTCAATAAGCTGCGTAAGAATCGAGATAACCTTAAATTGGTTATCGTTGGCGATCCTTTTGCCAGTAAAAAAGGTGAAAAAGCTGAATATCAGAAAAAGGTTCTGGATGAAGCGAAAGCTATTGGCGCGCAATGTATTATGGCGGGTGGGCAGCCACCGGAGCAGATGTATAAATATTACCGCTTAGCAGATTTAGTTGTTGTTCCTTCTCAGGTAGAAGAAGCTTTTTGCATGGTAGCTGTTGAAGCGATGGCGGCTGGTAAACCTGTACTTGCGAGTCAAAAAGGTGGGATAAGCGAGTTTGTTCTGGAAGGAATAACAGGATATCACCTTGCAGAGCCTATGACATCTGAAAGCATTCTCTTTGATATTAACCGGGTCTTAGCAGACAGTAATAAAGCACAAATTGCTGAAAATGCCCAGAAATTCGTTTTTTCAAAATATAGCTGGGAACATGTAACTCAGTGTTTTGAGGCACAAATGCAAGACTGGTTTGGTTAAAAATTATTTGATTTGAAGAGCCTGCCTGAACTCAATGTCAGGCAGGCTTTTTTTTATTTATTCCGCATAGCTAACAGCAAACCAACAATCAAGCCAATAGGTTTGAGATCAACTTCCTCGAAATTACCTCGGATAATATAAAAACCAACAAGAGTTAAAAATAGCAGCAATTGACCATTATAAGGAGTGACCACTACTTTTTTAAATGTTGCGTTAGCTGTTTCTTTGATAATAGAGCCATACAGATAAAGTAAAGCGAGTAGCCCAGCTAAACCTGCTGCAAACCAGATTGATAAAATAATGTTGTGTGGTCCAATGGATTGCCTGAACGTCCATGATGGAAAATCTACGACACGCTTATTATATATTGCATGGTAAATATCATCGCCATAGCCATATCCCTTAAACGGGTTCTCCATAATTAATGTCCATGCTGTACCTTGTGTACCATTGGTATAGCGATAAGAACTGTCGGTCTGTTGAAGTTTATAAATAAGCCTATCTTCATCGGTATGATCACCTTTAAAGGTAAATACGCAAGTTGCTGCAACAGAAATAATGATAGAGGTCAGCATCAATAATTTCCACTGACGATTTAAGATTAACCATAGTAGAGTCACTATGAATACTGCCAGCCATGCACCACGAGAGAGCGTTCCTAATAGCAGAAACAAGAAAACTGCGCTAAAAATTATGAATATTATTTTATAAGAGGTTTTCTTGATAAGCCAAAGGTTTAATAATGCTGGAAATAGAAACACCATTGAGTCGGAAATACTACGATGTTCATAGGTCGAAAATGGCATTATTCCTTTATTATAATCCTGAATATAAGAAATAATTTCAACAAGACAACGTAACCCAAGCCCGGTAACTAATGAGTATAGTACAAGTTTACCGATTCTTTCATTATCTTCATCTTTTAATAATACGGGTATAAGTAAACTATATGCCAAAAATCCTTTTAGCACTGTGTTACTGAATTCTTTAAAACTTATTTTCAGATTTGGTGATATAAAAGTGGCATATAAAAGAATGAGTGACAGAGCCAGGACACTATAAAAAAGATTATTTTTGTAGAGCTCTTTAAATGTCCCTGGAGCACGGAAAACTTGATAAATTACCGTAATAATCATTAGTACAGATATGATATGTTTATAACGGGTAATACCATCAAGGAAAAAGGTTGCAATAAAGAGGAATACCAACACTCTATTCCAGTATGGTTTCCAGTTCTCTTTATTACGCAGCGCCAGCGAGGCTGTTAACATTGCATCTCCACCATCTTAAATAATATAGAACGTGTTAATCAGGAATTGATTTTTTTTAATACTGCTTCTGCAGCCAGATGAGCAAGATCTTTATCCGGTGCCATGCAAACTACCTGATTCTTCCCATAACCGCCAATTAATCCAGGGTCTGTCGGCCCATAAACTGTGATATTGGGTTTATCGAGTGCCGCAGTTAAATGGCTTAATCCTGTATCGACTGACACAACAAATTTAGCTCCAGCCAGCACGCGGGCAACGCCTTCCAGAGTCATCTTCGGCAGTACGTCGACATAATCAAAGCCTTCCGCCAGCCTTTTTGCCCGCTCTTCTTCATGCGGCGCTCCCCACGGTAGTTTAATTCGAATCCCTGAACCTGCCAGTAAACCAATTAATTCTCGCCAGTGCTCTTCCGGCCAGTGTTTATCATCGCGGGTGGTCGCATGAAGGAATACAGCATACTCCCCAGCATCCGGTAGTGGATTTGTCAGGAAATGCTGCGCAATAGCATAATCGCCCTGGGCCTGCGGTTTGCTATACCCAAGGCTTTTTGCGAACAGTTCACGGGTACGTTCTACGGCATGCTGCTGTTTCGCAATATGATGTTTGCGATTGTAAAACAGGCTGGCTAAAGGCTCGCGAGCGGTTTGCCAGTCCATTCCATGCTTCACGCCATGTGCTAAACGTGTCACCAGCGCTGCGCTTTTTACCAGCCCTTGGGCGTCGATAATTGCGTCATAGTTTTCTGCCTGAAGGGCTTCACGAAACGCTTTCCGTTCCGCTTTTATGGGGGCCGAGAACCAGGCTTTGCGCCAGCGACGTATCGCTACCGGAATAACCCGCTCAACGGCGGCGTGCCAGGACGGAATCTGTGCGAATCCCTCTTCCACCACCCAATCAAACTTAATCCCCGGGATTGCCTGCTGGGCATCGGTGAGTGCGGGCAGCGTATGGAGAACATCGCCCATCGACGATGTTTTAACGATCAAAACCCGCATCCGTCAGGCTTCCTCTTGTAACAATAGCGCGTTGAGTTCTTCCAGTACGCGCTGGGGAGTAATGTCGATCAAGCTCTGGTGATAACCCTCTGCAGCGTCACCTTTACGCACTTTGTGATAGCCGGTAATCAGGCGGATCACGCGCGCTTTATGGGAAAGCGGCGGCGTAAAGTCCGGACTGCTCGGCCCATACAGAGCAACCAGTGGACGATTGAGCGCCGCAGCAACGTGCATCAGGCCAGAATCGTTAGTGACAATGGCTTTACAGGCGGCAATCAAAATGACTGCCTGCTCAAGCTGTGTTTCCCCCGCCAGGTTCCGACACCATGCCTGCTGCTCGGTATTCAAAGCGGCAAGAATCTCATTGCCCGCCTCATGATCTTTCGCCGAGCCAAACAGAACCACCTGATAACCTTCATCAATCAGCTGCTTTGCCAGCTCTGCATAGTGGTAGTGTGGCCAGCGTTTCGCCGGGCCAAACTCCGCGCCCGGACAAAAGCCAATCATCGGACGTTCTGATGAAAGCGAAAATTGATTACAGGTATATGATTTTTCACCTTCGCTCACTTGCAATTGCGGCCATAACAACGGTTTTGGTAGATCTTGTGCGGTACGCATCACGCCTTTGTCATAGGCCAGCGCCACATAGCGTTCCACCATTAGCGGCCAGGCTTCTTTATCGAGCACACGTACATCGTTGAGTAAACCGTAGCGCATCTCGCCGCGCCAGCCGGTGCGATGAGGAATACCCGCGAAGAAAGGCACTAATGCGGATTTGAAGGAGTTGGGTAAGACGTAGGCGCGGTCGTAGCGCTTTTCACGCAGACTATGACCCAGTTTGCGGCGTTCGCCGATTTCCAGCGCCCCGTGACCGAGAGGCATAGGGATAGCTTCGTTAACTTCCGGCATCCGCGATAATAATGGACGGCACCATGCCGGTGCCATCACGTCGATTATCGCCTGGGGATAGCGCGCCTGGAGCGTGCGATAGAGACTTTGCGACATCATCATGTCGCCAACCCAAGACGGGCCGATCACCAGTATTTTCATGCAGAGCTCTTATGCGTCGCGATTCAGCCAGGCCATGTATTCCGTTACACCTTCAGCAACGGTTTTGAACGGTTTGTCGTAACCCGCAGCGCGCAGATTAGTCAGATCCGCCTGAGTAAACGCCTGGTAGCGGCCTTTCAGTTTATCCGGGAACGGAATGTATTCGATCTGACCTTTCTTGTGATAAGCCAGTGTTGCATCTGCTACTGCCTGGAAGGATTCCGCACGACCAGTACCGAGGTTGAAGATGCCGGAAACGCCATTTTCCAGGAACCACAGATTCACATCAGCCACGTCGCCCACGTAGACGAAGTCGCGTTTAAAGTTCTCGCTACCTTCGAACAGTTTCGGTGATTCACCGTTATTAAGCTGGGTGTTGAGATGGAAAGCGACGCTCGCCATGCTGCCTTTATGGCCTTCACGCGGTCCATAAACGTTGAAATAGCGGAAGCCAACAATCTGCGAGTTCGCTTCTGGCAGGATTTGACGAACATATTCATCAAACAGGAACTTCGAATAACCATAGACGTTCAGTGGTTTTTCGTATTCGCGGGATTCAATAAAGTCGGAGGTGCGACCGCCGTAAGTGGCTGCGGAAGAGGCGTACAGGAACGGGATTTCGCGCTCCAGACAGTAGTGCAGCAGCTCTTTGGAGTATTGATAGTTGTTATCCATCATATACTTGCCGTCCCACTCGGTAGTGGAAGAGCACGCGCCTTCGTGGAAAATCGCTTCGACATCGCCGAACTCTTCGCCCGCCATAATCTGGATCAGGAAGTCTTCCTTATCCATATAGTCCGCGATGTTCAGGTCCACCAGGTTCACAAACTTGGTGCCGTCTTTCAGGTTGTCCACCACCAGAATATCGGTGATGCCTTTATCATTCAGGGCCTTAACGATGTTGCTGCCGATAAAGCCCGCGCCGCCGGTAACGATGATCATAACTGTAACCTTCGAATTATGGAGTCAGAGACAATCTCAGACACGAATACTTCTATCATATCACTACACGGCGTTGGCTTCAGCCATTCGCCGAAAGTGAGGGGGATGGACGTTATTTATTCTAAATTTTACAGAAGTGTTAACGCGTCATCTCGTCGCAAACTATAAGTTTGGGTAATATGTGCTGGAAATTGCCCTGTCTGGAGAATCGCAATGCGTGGAGAATTTTATCAGCAGTTAACTAACGATCTGGAAACCGCAAGGGCGGAAGGGTTGTTTAAAGAAGAGCGCATTATTACGTCTGCGCAGCAAGCAGATATCACTGTGGCTGATGGAAGCCACGTCATTAACTTTTGTGCCAACAACTATCTCGGACTGGCGAATCATCCGGAGCTGATTGCGGCGGCAAAAGCGGGAATGGATTCTCACGGTTTCGGCATGGCTTCGGTGCGTTTTATTTGCGGCACCCAGGATAGCCATAAAGAGCTTGAGCAGAAACTGGCAGCATTTCTCGGCATGGAAGATGCGATTCTCTACTCTTCCTGTTTTGATGCCAACGGCGGTCTGTTTGAAACGTTGCTGGGCGCGGAAGACGCCATTATCTCCGATGCTCTGAACCATGCCTCGATCATCGACGGCGTGCGACTGTGCAAAGCCAAACGCTATCGCTATGCCAACAACAATATGCAGGAGCTGGAAGCGAGCCTGAAAGAAGCGCGTGAATCCGGGGCGCGCCATGTGTTAATCGCCACCGATGGCGTGTTCTCTATGGATGGCGTAATTGCCAACCTGAAAGGGGTTTGCGATCTGGCAGATATTTACGATGCGCTGGTGATGGTGGATGATTCCCATGCGGTCGGTTTTGTCGGCGAAAACGGACGTGGCTCCCATGAATACTGCGATGTGATGGGCCGTGTCGATATCATCACCGGCACGCTGGGTAAAGCACTGGGCGGGGCTTCTGGTGGTTACACCGCAGCGCGTAAAGAGGTGGTTGAGTGGCTGCGTCAGCGTTCTCGCCCGTACCTGTTCTCCAACTCACTGGCACCTGCCATTGTGGCTGCTTCCATTAAAGTGCTGGAGATGGTCGAAGCGGGCAGTGAGCTGCGTGACCGTCTGTGGGCGAACGCGCGCCAGTTCCGTGAGCAGATGTCGGCGGCGGGCTTTACCTTGGCGGGTGCTGATCACGCCATTATTCCGGTCATGCTTGGCGATGCTGTAGTGGCGCAAAAATTTGCCCGTGAACTGCAAAAAGAGGGCATTTACGTCACCGGTTTCTTCTATCCGGTCGTTCCGAAAGGTCAGGCGCGTATTCGTACCCAGATGTCTGCGGCGCATACCCCTGAGCAAATTACGCGTGCGGTAGAAGCGTTCACGCGTATTGGTAAACAACTGGGCGTAATCGCCTGAGTGAGGATGTGAGATGAAAGCGTTATCCAAACTGAAAGCGGAAGAGGGCATCTGGATGACCGACGTTCCTGAACCGGAACTCGGACATAACGATCTGCTGATTAAAATCCGTAAAACAGCCATCTGCGGGACTGACGTTCACATCTATAACTGGGATGAGTGGTCGCAAAAAACCATCCCAGTACCGATGGTTGTCGGCCATGAATATGTCGGTGAGGTGGTTGGCATCGGTCAGGAAGTGAAAGGCTTCAAGATCGGCGATCGCGTTTCTGGCGAAGGCCATATCACCTGCGGTCACTGTCGCAACTGTCGTGGCGGTCGTACCCATCTGTGCCGCAACACGATCGGCGTCGGCGTTAACCGTCCGGGCTGCTTCGCCGAATATCTGGTGATCCCGGCGTTCAACGCCTTCAAAATCCCCGACAATATTTCCGATGACTTAGCCGCAATTTTTGACCCGTTCGGAAATGCGGTGCATACGGCGCTATCGTTTGATCTGGTCGGCGAGGATGTGCTGGTTTCTGGTGCAGGCCCAATTGGTATTATGGCCGCGGCGGTAGCGAAACACGTTGGTGCACGCAACGTGGTGATCACTGATGTTAACGAATACCGTCTGGGGCTGGCGCGCAAAATGGGCATCACTCGTGCGGTTAACGTCGCCAAAGAAAACCTCAATGACGTGATGGCCGAGCTGGGCATGACTGAAGGCTTTGATGTTGGTCTGGAGATGTCTGGTGCGCCGTCAGCGTTTCGCACGATGCTGGACACCATGAATCACGGTGGTCGTATTGCGATGCTGGGTATCCCGCCGTCTGATATGTCTATCGACTGGACAAAAGTGATCTTTAAAGGCCTGTTCATTAAAGGTATTTACGGTCGTGAGATGTTTGAAACCTGGTACAAGATGGCGGCGCTGATTCAGTCTGGTCTGGATCTCTCGCCAATCATTACCCATCGTTTCTCCATCGACGATTTCCAGAAAGGCTTTGATGCCATGCGTTCTGGCCAGTCCGGGAAAGTTATTCTGAGCTGGGATTAACACGAACAAGGGCTGGTATTCCAGCCCTTTTCCCTGAGGATAATCCGTTAAATATGTAAAATCCTGTCAGTGTAATAAAGATATCGTAATTGCGCTGTTATCTTATATTGCTGCTTTCATTATCTCTCTAGCCTGAAGTTACTTTCTCACCCGTAAAAATAATATTTCACAAGCTTAATGGTTTCTTAATACAAAGCCTGTACAACGTTAGGGTAACTTCAGAGGTCGTCGGTAATTTATGATGAACAGCACCAATAAACTAAGTGTTATTATCCCGTTATATAATGCGGGAGATGATTTCAACGCTTGCATGGAATCTTTAATTGCGCAAACCTGGACTGCTCTGGAAATTATTATTATTAACGATGGATCAACGGATAATTCTGTTGAAATAGCAAAGCATTACGCAGAAAAACATCCACATGTTCGCTTGCTGCATCAGGCGAATGCTGGCGCATCGGTGGCGCGTAATCGCGGGATCGAGGCAGCGACGGGCAAATATGTTGCTTTTGTCGATGCTGATGATGAAGTCTATCCCACCATGTACGAAACGCTGATGACTATGGCGTTAGAGGACGATCTCGACGTGGCGCAGTGCAACGCTGACTGGTGTTTTCGTGAAACGGGGGAAACCTGGCAATCCATTCCCACCGATCGCATACGCTCAACCGGCGTATTAACCGGCCCGGACTGGCTGCGGATGGGACTTTCTTCTCGCCGCTGGACTCACGTTGTCTGGATGGGTGTTTATCGCCGCGATGTTATTGTAAAAAATAACATTAAATTTATTGCCGGATTACATCATCAGGATATTGTCTGGACAACAGAATTTATGTTTAACGCGCTGCGTGCGCGATATACTGAGCAATCGTTATATAAATATTATCTGCATAATACGTCAGTGAGTCGGTTGAATAGACAAGGGAATAAAAACCTTAATTATCAACGTCACTATATTAAGATTACCCGCCTGCTGGAGAAATTAAATCGAAATTATGCCGACAAAATTACAATTTATCCGGAATTTCATCAGCAAATAACTTACGAGGCATTGCGTGTTTGCCATGCGGTACGCAAAGAGCCGGATATTATTACCCGCCAACGGATGATTGCTGAGATATTTACTTCCGGCATGTATAAGCGCCTGATTACTAATGTCCGCAGCGTAAAGGTGGGTTATCAGGCATTACTGTGGTCTTTCCGCTTATGGCAATGGCGCGACAAAACACGATCGCACCATCGCATTACGCGTAGCGCCTTTAATTTGCGCTAGCGTTAAACTTCGCCGCTTCGGGCTGTTTGCCCCAGCCTTGCCACTGATGTTGAAAGTAAACGATCAGTGTGCTCTGGCTGATGCTTTCGCTTAATACTTCAAAGAAGCGATTCGCATAAACTGGCTCCAGCGGTTTTTTCGGTTTACACAGCTTCACGCCACGGAACGGATTACGCGGTGCGTCGGGCACAGTATTTTTCGGCGGTGTAGATGTATCGACCTGTGGTTCATTCAGCAAGCTGCTGGCTTTCACCAGCGTAATGTCTGGCGGCAGGTTATAAACCATTTGTTGCAATACGCGTACCGTTGAGGGATGTGGATGACCAATGGCGATGGTCGAACCGTTGCGACGCGCCAGGTCAATTGCACGATTAAACTGTACACGAATATCCGCTTCATTTTGCGAATCGTCGAGGAACACCTTCCGTTTAATAACCTTCACGCCAGTGCCTTGTGCGGCGCGCATCGCCTGGGTATTACCGATGGTTACGCTGTCGAGGAAGTAAAGATTGTAACGCGCCAGCGCCTGCATTACTTTCTGCATACCAAACAGGTTAGAGGTCATTTTGCTGCCCATGTGGTTGTTGATTCCCACGGCATAGGGCACGTTATTGACCGCACTACGAATAATGCGCTCAATTTCGTCGCTGCTCATCTCCGGGCGCAGCGTGTTTTTCTCCAGCGGCTGTTTACTCAACGGTGCCATTGGCAGATGGATCAACACTTCGTGACCGCTGTTATGCGCTTTGGTCGCCATCTCTCTGGCGTGCGGTGAATCGGGTAACACGGCGACGGAGATCGCGGAGGGCATTGCCAGCACCTGGTTTTCGTTGTGCGGGCGATAACCAAAATCATCAATGACGATGGCTAGTTTGCCAGCAATTACGGGGGAGGAGAGCGCCAACAGCGCGGCAAATGCAAGAACGTTACGACGAAATGGAAACAAAACTTATCTTCCCAACCACGGTTGTGGATTGACCGCCTGACCCTGGCGGCGAATTTCGAAATAGAGTGAAGGCCGACCCTGACCACCACTGCTGCCCACCAGTGCAATTGGCTGGCCCGCGCGAACCTGCGAACCAACGCTCACCAGTGCGCTCTGATTATAGCCGTAAAGACTCATGTCGCCTTTACCGTGCTCAACCACCACCACCAGACCGTAGCCTTGCAGCCAGTCAGCCAGAATCACCCGACCGTCGGCAATCGCTTTAACTTCAGTACCTTCAGAGGCACCGATAACCATCCCTTTCCAGCGCAGTTCGCCTTGTAGCTGTTCGCCATAGCGATGCAGCGTTGGCCCGCGAACCGGCCAGAATGCCTGACCGCGCGGTGCGCCCAGACCACCGGTACGGGACATTAGCGATTTTTCGCTTTCGGTCGGTTTGTAGGTGGTGCCTTTACGCGTCGCTTCTTTCTGACGGTCGCGAACCGCCTGGGCTTCGCGCGCTTCACGTTCAGCACGTGCTTTCGCTGCCGCTTCTGCACGGGCAATGCTGTTACGCAGACGGGATTCGTTGGCACGCAGTTCACTTAGCTGCTGCTGACCTTGCTGGATGGAAGATTCCAGCCCCGCCAGCGTCTTTTTACGCTCGTTCAGAGCCTGAGTCAGTTTCGCCTGTTGGGCGCGCTGCTCATATAACAGCGTTTGTTGCTCGCTTTGTTTCTCTTCCAGTTCGGCACGCTGCATGGCGACTTCTTCACGCGTTTGCTTCAACTGGGCGATGGTTTCTTGTCGCGCCTGGTTGAGATAGCCGAAGTAAGCCTGCAATCGTTGACCGCGCTGGCTTTCTTCACCGCTGAGAATCAGCTGAATACCGGTATGTTCACCCTGACGAAACGCGGCATCCAGTTGTGCGGCGAGGCTGCGTTCCTGGGCGGCTTTTTGCTGCTCCAGTTTGGCAATCGACGCGTTCATCTCATCAATCTGTTTATTCAGTTGATTGAGCGTGTTTTGCGTTTCGCGCAGCTTGCGGGTGGCTTCGGAGATCGCCTCTTCCTGCTTTTTCAGCTGAGCAAGCAGGCTTGAGCGTTGTTGCTGCTGTTGGCGTACCGCGCGCTCTTTCGCGGCGATATCGGCCTGAATAGATTTGAGTTGGTCGCGGTCATCCGCGTGGGCGGAAAACGTGCACAACAATACGCCAGCGCTAAGAACGCTGGCGTAAATGATGGGCCTGACTGCAAACCTGCGCGGTTTCGTGGCCCGTGTCATGGTATTAATCGCCTTTCCCCTCATGGGGAGGGATTATTCCACGATGAACAGCGGCTTACCAGTCATCTCTTGTGGGATTTCCATCCCCATCAGCGACAACATGGTCGGTGCGATGTCAGAAAGCTTACCGCCTTCAACCGCTTTCACGTTCTTATCACCAACGTAAATCAGCGGAACTGGCAGGTTGGTGTGTGCTGTGTGTGCCTGACCCGTTGCCGGATCGCGCATCTGTTCAGCGTTACCGTGGTCAGCGGTGATCAGCAGTTGTCCACCCACGGACTCAACGGCTTTTGTCACTTCTGCAACACAGTGATCCAGCGCTTCTACCGCTTTAACCGCCGCTTCCATCACCCCGGTGTGACCTACCATGTCGCCGTTCGGATAGTTACAGATAATGGTGTCGTATTTGCCGCTCTTGATTGCCGCAACCAGTTTTTCGGTCAGCTCTGCGGAGCTCATTTCCGGTTGCAGATCGTAGGTAGCCACTTTCGGTGAGTTGATCAGAATGCGATCTTCGCCTTTGAACGACTCTTCTACGCCACCGTTGAAGAAGAAAGTAACGTGGGCATATTTTTCGGTTTCGGAAATACGCAGCTGAGTTTTGTCGTTTTTCGCCATCCACTCGCCGAAGGTGTTAACCAGAGACGCCGGTGGGTAAGCCACTGCGGTTTTGATGTCAGCGGCGTATTCGGTCAGCATCACGAAATCGACGTTAACCACTTTCTTACGCGCGAAGCCGTCAAAATCAGCG
The DNA here is from genome assembly GCF_963883545.1 of Escherichia sp. E4702. NCBI lineage: Bacteria > Pseudomonadati > Pseudomonadota > Gammaproteobacteria > Enterobacterales > Enterobacteriaceae > Escherichia > Escherichia sp. E4702. Next base: position 140,203 of record NZ_CAWORF010000035.1, read on the forward strand.
TTCACGAATGCACGAGTGATTTCACGCGCACGGTCAGCACGGAAGTTCATGAAAATCAGCGCGTCGCCGTCTTCCATTGCTGCATCTGGCTGGCCTTCCGCACGGATAACGGTCGCTTTCACGAATTCGTCGTTTTCGTCGCGAGCATAAGCAGCCTGCAAACCAGCAACGGCGGTATCGGCCTGGAACTCACCTTGCGCCAGAGTCAGCAGGTCATAGGCTTTTTCAACGCGATCCCAACGGTTGTCGCGGTCCATGGCGTAGTAACGACCAATGATGGACGCTACGCGGCCTTTACCCAGCGCGGCAAATTTCTCTTCGAATTTTTTCAGCGAAGATTCAGCACTGCGCGGCGGAGTGTCGCGACCGTCAAGGAATGCGTGCAGATAGATTTTTTCTGCGCCGCGTTCAGCTGCCAGTTCTACCATCGCCATTATGTGATCTTCGTGGCTGTGTACGCCGCCTGCGGAGAGCAGACCCATAATGTGTACTGCTTTGCCTGCGTTTTTCGCTTTATCTACCGCACCAGTCAGTACTGGATTAGCAAAGAAAGCGCGATCTTTGATTTCAACGTCCAGACGAGTCAGGTCCTGATACACGATGCGGCCGGCACCCAGGTTAACGTGGCCTACTTCGGAGTTACCCATCTGACGGTCAGGCAGACCGACTTCCAGACCGGAAGCGTCGATCAGGGTATGCGGACGATTGGCCCACAGTGCATCCATTACCGGGGTTTTAGCACTAAAAATGGCGTTATCCTGCTGTTCTTCGCGATAGCCATAGCCATCCAGAATCACCAGTACCATAGGTTTTTTAGAAACCGACATTGCGACAACCTCATACTCAAGAGTCAAAATTTGCGTAATTTTACTACAGCTGAATCGATAAAATAGCCTCTGAAGATCAAAATATACGACCGCTCGCGGCAAGCCGATGCCAGATTTGCGATTTTTTTTCGTAGCGCCCCGCAAAATTGCATTCCAGTTAACGCGCTGGCTGTATTTGCCGCACTGCGCAGGTATACTCCTTTCCTGGTTTTTTTAATCACTACGTCGGGAGTTGTTACCCCCCATGCAAGAAATTATGCAATTTGTTGGCCGTCATCCCATACTGAGTATCGCCTGGATCGCGTTACTGGTGGCGGTTCTTGTCACTACGTTTAAGAGCCTGACCTCGAAAGTGAAGGTGATTACTCGTGGTGAAGCTACGCGTCTGATCAACAAAGAAGACGCTGTGGTTGTGGATTTACGTCAGCGTGATGACTTCCGTAAAGGCCATATCGCAGGATCTATCAATCTGTTGCCGAGCGAAATCAAAGCCAACAATGTTGGTGAGCTTGAGAAGCACAAAGACAAACCGGTTATCGTGGTAGACGGTTCTGGCATGCAGTGCCAGGAGCCTGCAAACGCACTGACGAAAGCGGGTTTTGCGCAAGTATTCGTGCTGAAAGACGGCGTCGCTGGCTGGGCTGGCGAAAACTTGCCTCTGGTGCGCGGCAAATAATTTACCTGTCGTCTTTCATGATGCAGGCCGTTAGCTGCAATTATGCCCCCAGCAACTTATTGTTATAAGCTTCTGGGGACACTCCATTTTGCTGCCGCCCTGCAACATGAAATTTCAGGGTAAAAAACAGGAGCTAAGTTATGGCCAATGTTGAAATCTATACCAAAGAAACCTGCCCGTATTGCCATCGTGCAAAAGCACTGCTGAGCAGCAAGGGCGTGAGTTTTCAGGAGCTGCCGATCGATGGTAACGCCGCCAAGCGTGAAGAGATGATCAAACGTAGCGGTCGCACCACGGTTCCCCAGATTTTTATTGACGCACAGCACATTGGCGGCTGTGATGACTTGTATGCATTGGATGCACGTGGTGGACTGGATCCCCTGCTGAAATAACGTGTGAACGTTGGCATTACATTGCGCAGTATTTAAGGACAACACTTAAGGGTTTTCTACACATGTCAGAACAAAACAACACCGAAATGACTTTCCAGATCCAACGTATTTATACCAAGGATATTTCTTTCGAAGCGCCGAACGCGCCGCACGTTTTCCAGAAAGATTGGCAGCCAGAAGTTAAACTTGATCTGGATACGGCATCTTCTCAACTGGCAGATGACGTTTACGAAGTGGTACTGCGTGTTACCGTAACGGCATCCCTGGGCGAAGAAACTGCGTTCCTGTGTGAAGTTCAGCAGGGCGGTATTTTCTCCATCGCGGGTATCGAAGGCACCCAGCTGGCACATTGCCTGGGCGCATACTGCCCGAACATTCTGTTCCCGTATGCTCGTGAATGCATCACCAGCATGATATCCCGCGGTACATTCCCGCAACTGAACCTTGCGCCGGTTAACTTCGATGCGCTGTTCATGAACTATTTGCAGCAGCAGGCTGGCGAAGGTACTGAAGAACATCAGGATGCCTGATGAATCAACGTAATGCTTCAATGACTGTGATCGGTGCCGGCTCGTACGGCACCGCTCTTGCCATCACCCTGGCAAGAAATGGCCACGAGGTCGTCCTCTGGGGCCATGACCCTGAACATATCGCAACGCTTGAACGCGACCGCTGTAACGCCGCGTTTCTCCCCGATGTGCCTTTTCCCGATACGCTCCATCTTGAAAGCGATCTCGCCACCGCGCTGGCAGCCAGCCGTAATATTCTCGTCGTCGTACCCAGCCATGTCTTTGGTGAAGTGCTGCGCCAGATTAAACCGCTGATGCGTTCTGATGCGCGTCTGGTGTGGGCGACTAAAGGTCTGGAAGCGGAAACTGGGCGTCTGTTACAGGACGTGGCGCGTGAGGCGTTAGGCGATCAAATTCCGCTAGCGGTTATCTCTGGCCCAACATTTGCGAAAGAACTGGCAGCAGGTTTACCGACGGCTATTTCGCTGGCCTCTACCGACCAGACCTTCGCCGATGATCTCCAGCAGTTGCTGCACTGTGGCAAAAGTTTCCGCGTTTACAGCAATCCGGATTTCATTGGCGTGCAGCTTGGCGGCGCGGTGAAAAACGTCATTGCCATTGGCGCGGGGATGTCCGACGGTATCGGTTTTGGCGCGAATGCACGAACGGCGCTAATTACCCGTGGTCTGGCTGAGATGTCGCGTCTTGGCGCGGCGCTGGGTGCCGATCCTGCCACCTTTATGGGCATGGCGGGGCTGGGCGATCTGGTGCTTACCTGTACCGACAACCAGTCGCGTAACCGCCGTTTTGGCATGATGCTCGGTCAGGGCATGGATGTACAAAGCGCGCAGGAGAAGATTGGTCAGGTGGTGGAAGGCTACCGCAATACGAAAGAAGTCCGCGAGTTGGCGCATCGCTTCGGCGTTGAAATGCCAATAACCGAGGAAATTTATCAAGTATTATATTGCGGAAAAAACGCGCGCGAGGCAGCATTGACTTTACTAGGTCGTGCACGCAAGGACGAGCGCAGCAGCCACTAACCTCAGGGAACCTTTGTTACCGCTATGACCCGGCCCGCGCAGAACGGGCCGGTCATTATCTCATCGTGTGGAGTAAGCAATGTCGTGTGAAGAACTGGAAATTGTCTGGAACAATATTAAAGCTGAAGCCAGAACGCTGGCGGACTGTGAGCCAATGCTGGCCAGTTTTTACCACGCGACACTACTCAAGCACGAAAACCTTGGCAGTGCGCTGAGCTACATGCTGGCGAACAAGCTGTCATCGCCAATCATGCCTGCCATTGCTATCCGTGAAGTGGTGGAAGAAGCCTATGCCGCCGACCCGGAAATGATCGCTTCTGCGGCCTGCGATATTCAGGCGGTGCGTACCCGCGACCCGGCGGTGGATAAATACTCAACGCCGTTGTTATACCTGAAAGGTTTTCATGCCTTGCAGGCGTATCGCATCGGTCACTGGCTGTGGAATCAGGGCCGTCGCGCACTGGCTATTTTTCTGCAAAACCAGGTTTCTGTGACGTTCCAGGTCGATATTCACCCGGCAGCAAAAATTGGCCGTGGCATTATGCTCGACCATGCGACGGGCATTGTCGTTGGTGAAACGGCGGTGATTGAAAACGACGTGTCGATTCTGCAATCCGTCACCCTTGGCGGTACTGGGAAAACCAGCGGTGACCGTCACCCGAAAATTCGTGAAGGCGTGATGATTGGCGCGGGCGCGAAAATTCTCGGCAATATTGAAGTTGGGCGCGGCGCGAAGATTGGCGCAGGTTCCGTGGTGTTGCAACCGGTGCCGCCGCATACTACCGCCGCTGGCGTTCCGGCACGCATTGTCGGTAAACCAGACAGCGATAAGCCATCAATGGATATGGACCAGCATTTCAACGGTATTAACCATACGTTTGAGTATGGGGATGGGATCTGATGTCCTGTGATCGTGCCGGATGCGATGTAATCATCTATCCGGCCTTGTATTATCCCTCCTGTGCAGAGAAAATTGGCCAGTTTTCTCTGCCTGCAGTCCGCATGCCGTATCCGGCCTTGGGTTCTAACCTGCGCGGTAGATTTATGCAGCGGACTGCCTTTCTCCCAAAGTGATAAACCGGACAGTATCATGGACCGGTTTTCCCGGTAATCCGTATTTGCAAGGTTGGTTTCACTATGGAACATGAACTTCATTATATTGGTATCGACACCGCTAAAGAGAAACTGGATGTCGATGTGTTGCGCCCTGATGGCCGTCATCGCACCAAAAAATTCGCTAACACCCCTAAAGGGCACGATGAGCTGGTGAGCTGGCTGAAGGGTCACAANATTG